>DBGCRA010000137.1:0-22489 GCA_048359195.1 Candidatus Gallispira sp. | reverse complement strand
AAAAGAGATTTCATATATGTATGAATGCAGAAAAATATATTGAAGAAATACTTGAATTGTAAAAAAAATTGAAGTTTGAAGTTTTGACAGAGAAAAAATTTTCGTGCGTATGTCGTGATCTTTTGTTTCTTTCTATTGACGTAAAGTCTTTTTTAAGGTATACTTATATAAGTTTGTGAAAGTTTTTGTAGAATATACAGATATATTTATGAGGTGCTATGATGAAATACATTTTTGTTACAGGTGGTGTAGTTTCAGGACTTGGAAAGGGAATTACTGCTGCTTCTTTAGGCAGACTTTTAAAGGCAAGAGGATATAAGGTAACAATTCAGAAATTTGATCCTTATGTTAATATTGACCCCGGAACTATGAGCCCTTATCAGCATGGTGAGGTTTTTGTAACTGATGATGGTACTGAAACTGATCTTGACTTGGGACATTATGAAAGATTTATTGATGAAAGTCTTACTGTTAACAGTAATATTACTACAGGTAAGATTTATTGGTCTGTACTTAACAAGGAGAGAAAGGGCGAATATCTTGGTGCTACTGTTCAGGTCATTCCTCATATTACAAATGCTATTAAGGAAAAGGTTTATGCAGCAGGCAAGGATTCAGACGTTGACTTTGTAATTACTGAAATTGGCGGCACTGTAGGCGATATTGAGTCAAGCCCTTTCATTGAGGCAATAAGACAGGTTAAGTCAGATGTGGGTGCAGACAATGTTGCCTATATTCACGTTACACTTATGATTTATCTTTCAAAGAGTAAGGAAATGAAGACTAAGCCGACACAGAACTCAGTTAATCAGCTTCGTTCTATCGGCATTCAGCCTGATGTTGTTGTTTGCAGAACAGAGTATCCTATTACAGATGAGGCTAAAGAAAAAATTTCTATGTTCTGTAATGTAAATAAGGATTGTATTATTGAAAATATTGACTGTGACTCACTTTATGAAGTACCTCTCCTTATGGAGAAAGAAAAGCTTGCAGACATTATTTGCCGCAGGTTAAATATGCCGTTGGTAAACCCTGACCTTTCAGACTGGGAGGACGTAGTTGCTAAGGAAAAAGCACTTGAAAAGACAGTTGAAATTGCTATTGTAGGCAAATATGTTGCACTTCACGATGCTTATCTTTCTATTGTTGAAAGTCTTAATCATGCCGGTATTCACAGCGGTGCTCATGTTAAACTTCGTTGGGTAGATTCCGAGGAGGTTGAGGAGAAGTCGGCAGAAGAACTTTTAGATGGTATAAACGGTATGGTTGTTCCCGGCGGATTTGGTACAAGAGGTGTTGAGGGCAAAATACAGGCTGTTAAGTATGCAAGAGAAAATAAAATTCCTATGCTTGGTATATGCCTTGGTATGCACTGTACGGTTATTGAGTTTGCAAGAAATGTACTTGGCTTAAAGGATGCTCACACTACTGAAATTGAGCCAAATACAACTAACCCTGTTATTGATATTATGGCTGACCAGAAAAATATTGATAACCTTGGCGGTACAATGAGATTAGGTGCTTATCCTTGTGTACTTACTGATAATTCCTATTCAATGGAGCTTTATGGTACTAAGGAAATAAGCGAAAGACACAGACACCGTTATGAGTTTAACAATGCTTATAAGGAGCAGCTTGAAAATGCAGGCTTAAAGGTAGCAGGAACTTCACCTGACGGCAGACTTGTTGAAATGGTTGAATTGAGCAAAGAGGATCATCCGTTCTTCATAAGCGGTCAGTTCCATCCTGAGTTTAAGTCAAGACCTAATAAGCCTCATCCATTGTTTATGGGACTTGTTGGTGCTGCTATTGAAAATATGGAAAAGTAATTAAGCCCCTGTGAAAACAGGGCTTATGATTCTTAAAATGGTAAGTTATTATGTGATAAACATGTTATTTCTTTTAGTTTTTTATATAGGGGCAAGGTGGTGAGAAAGTGGAAAAGATTTCAGCAATAGTTCCCTGCTACAATGAAGAAGAGGTTTTGGGATGTTTTTATAATGAAATATGTACAGTGGCAGAGGAAATGAAATTATTTGTAGATTTTGAATTTTTATTTATAGATGACGGTTCAAAAGATAATACTCTGAAAGTAATAAAGAAATTTGCAGAAAATGATGACAGAGTGCATTATATTTCCTTTTCACGTAATTTTGGTAAGGAATCTGCCATGTATGCAGGCTTTCAAAATGCAACCGGTGATTATGTTGCAGTACTGGACGCTGACTTACAAGATCCTCCAAGTCTTATTAAGGAGATGTACAGATACATTAAAGAAGAAAATTATGACAGTGTTGCAACAAGACGTGTTACAAGGCGTGGTGAGCCTGTTATACGTTCCTTTTTTGCAAGGTGTTTTTATAAATTTATTAATAAGATTTCAAAAACCGAAATTGTTGACGGAGCAAGGGATTTTCGTCTTATGACAAGGCAAATGGTTGATGCAATACTTGAGATAACAGAGTATAACAGATTTACTAAAGGTATATATGGCTGGATTGGTTTTGAAACAAAATGGATAGAATATGAAAATATTGAAAGGGCAGCGGGAAAAACTAAATGGTCCTTTTGGAAGCTTTTAATTTATTCTATGGAAGGAATTGTAGGTTTTTCTACAGCCCCATTGGCATTTTCATCAATAGTGGGACTTGTAATGTGCTTGGTTGCTGTTTTTTTTATTTTTTTTATAATTATAAGAAAATTTATTTTTGGAGATCCTACCAGCGGATGGCCGTCTTTGGTTTGTATAATACTTTTTATTGGGGGTATACAGCTGTTTTGTGTAGGTATATTAAGTCAGTATATGGCAAAGGCATATCTTGAAACCAAAAACAGACCTATATATGTGGTTAAGGAAAAGAGGTAGGAGGAGATTTTGTTGAATAGGCGTAAACCCTTATTTATATTGTATTTATGTGTGTGGCTTTTTATTTGCATAAGTATTTACAGTAATGGAGAAGTTGATAAATATTCGGAACATTTCGGTACAGATACCCTTAGTTCAAATTATCATAATTCATTTACTGCCGATGATGGTGATTTTGACGGAATATTTACATATGGACCTTACTGTAATCTCCATGCAGGTAAATATAAAGTAACTTTAAATTACAGTGCAGACACAGATGATAATTATATTGATATTTCAGCAAATGGAAAAATACTTTCGGAAGATTTGGATGTTAAGCTGAATAAAAATAATTCCCAAAAGATTATAAATCTTGAACTTGAAAATGATGTTAATAATCTTGAAGTGCGTACATATTATGAGGGTAGTGGATACTTCAATGTGGAAGGAATTGATATTGAATCTGTAGGAAGAATTTTTAATGACAGTCTTTTTGTAATATTTATAGTTACTGTGTTGTTTGTGCTGGCAGGGCTGAAGTTGTTTTTAAGGAAAGAGGACAGGTTTGGATTTGATGACAGCAATATTGATTACAGAATACTTTTTGGACTAATCATTATTACTGTTTTTATTAGCTATCCTCTTTTTAACAGTATGATATTTAACGGACATGATACACAGGTTCATGTAACCAGGATTGAAGGAATCAAAAATGGTCTTTTAGATGGACAATTTCCCGTAAGGATGCATCCACAGGCAGTATATGAATTTGGTTATGGTGATGCAATTCTTTATCCTGAGCTGTTTTTATATATACCGGCAATTTTGCGAATTTTAGGTGTTTCAATGCCTCTTGCTTATAATACATTTTGCGTTATTATTAATATAGCAACAGTTGCCGTTGCATATTTTTCATTTAAAAACATATTTAAAGAAAAATATGTTGGCTTTTTTGGAGCAGTGTTGTATGCAGGTGCAATATACAGAATGACAAATTTATATATAAGAGGTGCAATGGGTGAAGCTCTTGCCTGCGTTTTTCTGCCCTTAATTATTTATGGACTGTATGAAATATTTTTTGGTGACAGCTCTAAGTGGAAGTATTTTGCTTTAGCCTGCACCGGTGTATTACAAAGCCATGTGCTGTCTGTGCTTATGGTTGCGGTGTTTGTAATAATGTTTGGTATAGTGTTTATTTCTAAATTATCGGATAAGCAAAGACTTATTAATTTGCTTAAATCCTGTGGTCTTGCGGTGCTTTTGAATTTATGGTTTATAGTTCCTTTTCTACAGTTTAATACACAGGAGCTTAGCACTGATATAATGGGAAGAAATTTATATAACAACAGCTTGCAGCTTATAAATGTTTTATATCCTTTCCCTAAATCAGAGGGGTGGGGGCTTGATATTTTGAACAGAAGTCTTGACGGTATGATGTCCCTTACTGTAGGTCTGCCTGTTATTATAGGAGTTATGCTGTTTATATACAGCTTATTGTTTGATAAAGATAATAATGGCGAAAAAGAGGGGTATAATGGAAGAAGTACGGCCCTTGTATTAATGATATTTGGGTTTATAGCCTTATATTTTACATCTGATTTATTCCCGTGGTATGCTTTGCAGAATAATAATCTTTTTGGTGACAGTGTGGGTATGTTGCAATTTCCTTGGAGATTTCTTTCTCCTGCATCTGTTTTTCTTGCGGGAGCAGGAGGTTATGGAATATATATAATGGGTAAGAAAAGCAAAAATTTGAAAATGTCTGTTATTTTGACCTTTTTAGTTGTTTTAGTGTTTGCAGGATATTATCTTACAGATTATACATATAATGAAGTCTATATGCAAAAAACAGATGTAATAACATATGAGCCAAAGGACGCAGGAGAATATCTTCCTAAAAATACCGATAAAGATAATCTTGAATGGAGATATAAAAACAATATCGGACCTGAAACATCAGGCTCGGATGTTGTTGTAGAGGAATATTCAAAGAAGGGAACCCATATAGATTTAACCTATAGTTCTCGTGGGAAAGGCGGTTACATAGATGTGCCGTTGTTGGGTTATATTGGATATAGTGCAAAAACGGATAAGGGAGAATCTCTGAAAACAGGCTTGGGAGAAAATAATCTTTTGCGTATATATCTTGGAGATGACACTGAAGGCGGTATTAAAATAAGGTATGGACGCAGCCTGTTGTGGAATGTCAGCTTTTATATTTCTCTTTGGACTGTAATAGCTATTTTGGTGTTTAAGTTTAATAAAAGAAAAAGAATAAGAATACCCCGTATTTTGCATAAATAATACTTTAAAAAACCTCGCTTAAATGCGGGGTTTAATTCATAGGATAAAAATACATAGACATTATCATTATCTAATGGATACATAAGATATAAGTTGGTGTACAAACGCTTATAGTATCGTTATTTGTCGATATATGTGTATTGAAAGCTGTCCTCAGTTGACTTATTATTAATATATAGACAACAAAAGAGGAGGTTTTCGTTATGAAACTAAAAAGATTATTTTCGGTAGCAATGGCAATAGTAATGTGTGCAGGTACAGCATATGGTCATTCCGGAAGAACAGACAGCAGCGGAGGTCACAGGGATAAGAAAAATGTCAGTGGCTTGGGACCTTATCATTATCATTGCGGCGGTCATCCTGCTCATCTTCATCCAAACGGTGTATGTCCTTACAGCAGCAGTTATTCAGGCAGTTCGTCTTCATCAGCTGCATCTGCTAATGTTACTGTGCCTGATCCAAACAGAAATAATGTATATCTTATGCATACAATGCCTCAAATGACAGTGGGTGAGAGTTTTACGGCAGAGGCTGTATCAAATAACAGCAGTGCACCTCTTTCATGGACATCAAGCAACACTAATGCAGCATATGTTGACAGCACGGGAAGAGTAACCGCTAAGGGAGTAGGTACAGCAGTAATAACCGTATCCAACGGTTACAAGAGTGCATCATACACTGTTACCTGCAAAGGCTATATTTCATATACGGCGGCAGAAGCGGAAATTAACGGTAAGGGAATACAGCTTTATTATTATAATGGAGATTATTATGTGCTTTGCAGTGACTTGGGAGAATATGGATTTGACACTGTATTTACAAAGGGTACAGACAGTTCCCTTGTTAAAATAACAAGAAACAGCGGTAAAGTGATAAAGGGAAAAGACGTTATTGCTTATCCTGACGGTAAAATAGCTTATGTGGTAATGCCTACTTCAATAAACGTTTTATGCGGCAGCAATACAAATTACAGCAAGGCGGTAAATGGTGACGGAAAAATGTTTGTGGCATTTGATTCTCTTGCTGCTTTTGGAAATATTACAAAAGAAGGCAGTAGTATGAAATTAAATATGAATTAAAAATAATAATTAATTTCATTTTTTTGCTGTAATTAACGTAAAATTATTGGACAAACTTTGGTTTTTGCAGGAATAAAATTAAAATAATTCTTATAAACTTTAAAAATTGCACAAAAAGCAGCAGGGAAAATTGTATGTTCTTACTAAACAGTAAGTATATGCTCCTTAAAAATTAATGGATATTAAGTAAAATTTAACTTATTTTTTTGAGAAATTTAACAAATTCTTGCTTTAGCTTAATAAAATCTTATATTTCTATTGACAAAAATTAACTCTGAATTTATAATTATTATTGTCAGTGAGGGCACGATATATTAAACGTGCCCTTAAATTTTATATTTTATTTTTAAGAAAATTAGTATTTAGAAGGAGGAGTTTTCTTATGAAGAAGAAAATTATGGCTGTTGCTTTAACATTGGCTATGGCTGCAGGTGCTATGCTTACAGGCTGCGGCGGCGGTACGGAGAGTGCTGATGGTGATGTTGTAAAGATTGGTGTATTTGAGCCTATTACAGGAAGTATGGCTGCAGGCGGTGCTATTCAGATTGAAGGTATTGAGCTTGCTAATTCTGAAAGACCTACAGTTTCTATTGATGGTAAGGACGTTAAGGTTGAGCTTGTTAAGGCTGATAATAAGTCTGACAAGGTTGAAGCTGCAAATGCTGCAACTAAGTTAATTGAACAGGATCAGGTTACTGCTATTATCGGATCTTACTCTTCAACACCATCTCTTGGTGCTTATGATGTAATAAAGAACGGTAATGTTGCATGTGTTGGTGCAAGCTGTACTAACCCTGCTGTTACTGAAGGAAATGACAATTATTTCAGAGTTTGCTTTATTGACCCATATCAGGGTAAGGCAATGGCTAACTATGCTTTCAAGAAGCTTGGCGCTAAGACTGCTGCTGTTACTACAGAGCAGGGCAACGATTATTCCGTAGGTCTTGCACAGTATTTTAAGGAGAGCTTTGAGGAACTTGGCGGTACAGTTTACGAGGCTGCTTACCAGACAGGTGATCAGGATTTCAATGCTCAGATTACTGCATTAAAGGCCAATAACCCTGATGTTTATTTTGTTCCGGGTAACTTTACGGAAGCTGCAATGTTTATTAAGCAGGCTAAGCAGGCAGGTATAACTGCTCAGATGCTTGGCGGTGATACATATGAGGTTCAGGAGCTTATTGATATTGCAGGCGCTGAAGGCGAGGGCGTTATGTTCTCTGCATTCTTTGACCCTGATTCTGAATTAAGCCCTCTTACTAAGGATTTTGTTCAGAAGTATAGAGATAACAACGGCGGAAAGGATCCTTCAAGTGAAACAGCTCTTGGTTATGATGCTTACAACCTTATCTGTGATGCAATCGAAAATGCTAATTCAAGTGATCCTGTTGCTGTAAGAGATGCTATAGCTGCAAGTGATTTTGTAGGTGTAACAGGTCCTGTTAAGTTTGATGAAAACGGTGACCCAACTAAGGCTGCTGTTATTAAGAAGGTTGAAAACGGTAAGTTTGTTTATGCTGATGAAATTACAGCTGAGTAATCAGTATAAACTTTAATTAAAGATTTGGGGGTACGGTTGCCCGTACCCTCATTTTTAAGTATTTCAAAGTTATGCTGGAAGGAGATTTTGAAATGCTTGAAAATTTACAGAAAGGTAGTGAATATTATGTTAGTTATACCTACAATGGCTGACCTGCTTCAGCAGATTTGCAACGGCTTGCTTTTAGGAAGCCTTTTTGCTCTTGTTGCTGTAGGTTATACTATGGTTTATGGTATATTAAGGCTTATTAACTTTGCTCATTGTGATATATTTATGATGGCTATGTATATTGCCTTTTTTGCTGTGGCAGATAATTTTAAGTGGTGGTTTATTAGCTTTTTGGTAGTTATATGTATAACCGCCGTACTTGGTATGGGACTTGAAAAGGTGGCTTATGCTACTTTAAGACGTCAGAATGCACCTAAAATTTCAATGCTTATTTCAGCTATCGGTGCATCTTATTTACTTGAAAATCTTGCAACGGTTATATTTACCGGTAAGCCTAAGACTTTTCCTCAGATTCCTTTTTTTGTTGATATGATTCAGTTAGGCTCTGTAAGATTACAGCGTCTTGCTATTATTGTGCCTATTGTTACATTTGTGCTTATGGCTGTGCTTTTGCTCCTTATTAACAAGACTAAGGCAGGTATGGCTATGAGAGCAGTTTCTAAGGATTTGGAAACTGCAAAGCTTATGGGTATTAATGTAAACGGAACTATTTCATTTACATTTGCAATAGGCTCTGCCATTGCCGCCGTTGGTGCTATTTTATGGGGCTTAAAGTATCCTCAAATATCACCTCTTGTTGGTGTTATGCCGGGCTTAAAGTGCTTTATTGCTGCAGTTATAGGCGGTATCGGCAATGTTAAGGGAGCGGTTATAGGCGGTATAATTCTTGGTTTTATTGAGGTTATGGCTGTAACTTTCTTCCCTTCAATTTCAGCATACAAGGATATATTCTCATTTGTTATCCTTATCCTTATTCTTTTATTCAGACCTAACGGTCTTATCGGCGAAAAAATTGCCGAGAAGGTTTAAGGAGGTGCCGGAATATGAAAACTATAAACAAAAGGAATTTAATTTTAAATATTATAGTTATTGCTGCTTTGGTAGGCTTTATTATTTGGGCTGAAGAGGGCAGAGGCTTTGGCTCTTATAATCAGAGAATTTTTAAGACCTGTTGCATTTATGCAATTTGTGCTTTGTCAATGAATATGGTAAACGGCTTTACGGGACTGTTTTCTCTCGGTCAGCCCGGATTTATGGCTATTGGTGCTTATGTGACGGCTTTTTTAACTGTTTCAGCAAGTGACAAAGTTTCAATTTATAAAATTGTGCCTATTTCAGAGGGTATGGCTAATTTACACGCACCATTTTTTGTTGCTCTTATTTTGGGCGGTATTATTGCGGCTGCATTTGCTTTTTTAATTGGTTTTCCTGTTTTAAGATTAAAGGGAGACTATCTTGCTATTGCAACTCTTGGTTTTTCTGAAATTATCAGAATTTTTATTACAAATGCACAGGGCATTACAAACGGACCTACAGGTATTAACAGAATACCTAATACATATATGAATCTTTATGTAGTATGCGGTATTCTTGCAATTATTGTTATTTTTATTTTAGCAATGATGAAAACAAGCTACGGCAGAGCTCTTCTGGCTATTCGTGAAGACGAAGTGGCTGCACAGGCTATGGGTATAAATCTTTTCAGACATAAGATGCTTGCCTTTGTTTTAAGCGGATTTTTTGCAGGTATAGGCGGCGGACTTCTTGCATCTCTTGTTGGTGCAATCGGTCCTGACCAGTTTAAGTTTACCGTTGCATATGATATTCTTCTTATGGTTGTTCTTGGCGGTCAGGGTTCTGTTTCCGGTTCTGTTGCAGGTGCATTTATTGTAAGAATTGCACTTGAAAAATTAAGATTTTTAGACGAACCTATTGATTTTGGTTTTTTCCGGTACAAGGGCATCGGTGGTATGAGAATGGTTGTATTCTCAATTCTTCTTATGCTTGTTATTATCCTTTGGAGAAAAGGTATATTTGGCAACAAGGAATTTAGCTGGGACAGAATTTTTAATTTCTTTGCTAAATTTAAGAAATCTCCTAAAGAGGAGGTGCAGGGATAATGTCTGCTTTACTTGAAACAAGAGATGTTACTATAAGATTTGGTGGTCTTATAGCTGTTAATTTATTAAATATTGAGGTTAATGACGGTGAAATAATTGCAATAATCGGTCCTAACGGTGCAGGCAAAACAACTGCTTTTAACCTTATTACAGGTGTTTATGCACCGACAGAGGGCGATATTTTATTTAATGGCGAAAAAATCAACGGCAGACGTCCCGATGAAATTGCCAAGCTTGGTATTGCCCGTACCTTCCAGAACATTCGACTTTTCAAGGACTTAACCGTACTTGAAAATGTACTTATAGCTACTCACCTTAATATTAAGAGCGGTTTGTTCTCTTCTGTTTTAAAACTTCCTAAGGCAAGAAAGGAAGAAAAGGAAATGATTAAGTTTGCAGAGGAGCTTCTTAAAGAAACAGGACTTTTGCAGTTTAAAAATGAGATTGCATCAAATCTTCCTTATGGTTTACAAAGACGTCTTGAAATTGCAAGGGCTTTAGCAACAAAGCCTAGACTTCTCCTCTTGGATGAGCCTGCGGCAGGTATGAATCCAAAGGAAAGCGAGGATCTTACGGACTTCATAAGAGATATAAGAGATAAGTTTAATCTTACGGTATTGCTTATTGAACACCATATGCAGCTTGTTATGGATATTTCTGACAGAATTTATGTTCTTGAATATGGTCAGACTATTGCCAAGGGTGTTCCTGCCGAGATTCAGGCTAATCCGGCGGTTATTAAGGCGTATCTTGGAGAGGAGGACGAGGACTGATGCTTGAAATTAAGGATTTAAAGGTTAAGTACGGGGGTATTACTGCCCTTGACGGTATATCAATGCAGGTGCCTGACGGCAAGATTATAACTCTTGTTGGGGCTAATGGTGCAGGCAAGAGCACAACTCTTCGTTCTATTACAAAGCTTGTTAATCCTGTTGCCGGTTTCATAAAGTATGAGGATAAGGAGCTTACTCATATGAATACACAAGATATAGTTAAAATGGGTATTACCCTTGTTCCTGAGGGCAGACACGTTTTTGCTGATATGACTGTTGACGAAAACCTTATGATAGGTGCTTATTTAAGAAAAGATAAGGAAAACTTCAAAAAAGATATTTCCTTTATACACGAAATGTTCCCAAGACTTAAAGAAAGAGCAAAGCAGTTAAGCGGAACTCTTTCAGGCGGTGAACAGCAGATGCTTGCTGTAGGCCGTGCATTAATGAGTAATCCAAAGGTTATGATGATGGATGAGCCGTCTCTTGGGCTTGCTCCCCTTGTAGTTAAGGATATTTTTAACATTATACAGAAGGTTAATAAGGAAAAGGGTGTTACTATTCTCCTTATTGAGCAGAATGCCAATGCGGCATTAAAGATTGCCGATTATGGCTATGTTATGGAGACAGGTAAAATTGGTCTTGAGGGCACAGGTCAGGAACTTCTTGCCAATGAGAGGGTTAAGGAGCTTTATCTGGGTAAGAGTAAGTAAATATAAAAGATTAAAGACGTCGTTTTGCGGCGTCTTTTTTGCTTGGAGATATGTAGAAGTTACTCTATAAATGACTATTTATATCCCGTCTACATAAAAATAAGCCCCTTTCAGAGCTTATTTTTACCATTATTTTTCAATTTTTTCTTTAACATCTTCAACTGCATCGACTACGGCATCTTTAACTTCATCCTTAGCTTCATCGGCAGTTTCAGCCACATATTCAACTGCATCGACTACGGCATCCTTAACATCATTGCCTGCATCCATTGCAGTATTTACAACATTGCTTACCGGTTCAACGATTACGTCTTCAACGAAGTCTTTATTTTTAGCCTTTGATTTATATTCTTCAACTTTAGCCTTGCCCTTATTGTAGACATCATTGCCTACCTCCATAGCTTTATCGGCACATTTTTTAACAACAGGCTTTGCTTCGTCAACGATATCACTTACCTTTTCCTTTACACCGCAAATTATATCAGAAGCGTTTATTACCTTGTTTTCTTTCATGCTTTCCATAAGTTTTACAGCTTCATCAACGGTAATCTTTCCCTCGCTTATCATTTTAAGAATAGCCATTCTTTCCTTTTTCATAAATAATAACCTCTCTTTCTTTAATTTTAGATTTTACATAACATAGATTTTTTATTCAAAACCCAATATTTTGTTGCTATGAAATATTAATCAGTGTTTTCTTAAATCTTTTTCAATAATTGCCTTTACTCTGTCGGGAAGTTCTGCTGTTTCTTCCTTTGTCAGAACAGTTGTGTCTATAGGTTCATGTATATAGAGGTTAATGGTTTGACCCTTAATTTTGTAATTATTAGCCTCCATAACATTTCTTGTACCGTCAATAGTTACGGGAATTAAAGGTTTTTTGCTTTTTAAAGCCAATTTAAAACTGCCTGCTTTAAATTCTCCAAGTTCTCCTGTCTTGCTTCTTGTGCCTTCAGGGAAAATTACCATATTAATTCCGCTTTGAAGTTGTTTTATACCTTTAATAATTATTTGGGCTGACTGCTTTATGTCGTTTCTGTCCATAAAAAGGCAATGTATTCTTTTCATCCATTGGCTTACAAAGGGGAAGTGTTCAAGCTCCACCTTTGCCACAAAACCCTTTGGAACAGGAAGAAATGCTAAAAGCAGCAGTATGTCAAAATTACTCTGATGATTTGAAACAAAAAGCATACTGCTTTCCTTTGGCAAATTATCAAGACCGTGTACGTTTACTGTTGAGTCGGAATCCATTACTCTGTTCCTTGCCCATTCAGATACTTTTTTTGTGACAAATTCCTCGTATTCCTGATTTTTTCCCTCTTCAAGAAGCTTGTCGACCTTTTTTAAATGATGGTTATTTATCATAAGTGAACCTATGAATTTTAGATACCATTTAATTGTTCTGAACATATTTGAACTCCTTTCAAAAAAATACTTTTTTAATTCAGCGAAATGTGGTAAGATATAATTATATTTACCGAGAATAAATCTTATGAATTAATTATACTACAGTTTAAGATAAAATAAAAGCTAATTTTGGAGATAATTATGAAGGAAAGAGAAATTGCACTTTTTATATTAAGTGATATATTTGAAGAGGGTGCATATAACAATATTGTTTTAAGAAAAACCTTAAGCAGGCATCAGGAGCTTTCATCAATACAGAAGGCTTTTATTACGGAGCTTGTAAACGGTACACTGAGAAACCTTATTAACATTGACTATGTTATAAACAGTTTTTCAAAGACAAAGACAAATAAAATGAAGCCCTTTATATTGAATAATTTGAGAATTGCAGTCTATCAGATACTTTATATGGACAAAATTCCTGTTTCAGCAGCCTGCAATGAGGCAGTTATACTTGCCAAAAAAAGGGGATTTTCAGCTCTTTCAGGTTTTGTAAATGGAGTTTTAAGGTCAGTTGCCAGAGGTAAAGACAGCATCAAATATCCGGAAAATAAAATAGATGCTATGTCAATTAAGTATTCCTATCCTAAATGGCTTTTGGAATATTGGAGTGAGAGTATGGAAATTGATAAGGTTGAAAGCACCTGTATTGCCTTTTCAAATCCTCCAATAATAAGTATTTGTGTTAATACTGTTAAGATAAATAAAAATGAATTAAAAGACAGATTTTTTGAGGAGGGTATTGCTGTTGATGGAGATACTCTTCTTGAAAACAGCCTTTATATATATAAAACAAATAATATTGCTGAAAGCAAGTGCTATAAAGAGGGACTTTTTCATATAATGGATGAAAGCTCTATGCTGGCAGTTAAAATACTTGCTCCTTATGAAAATTCAACAGTTGTGGATGTGTGCTCTGCTCCGGGTGGCAAAAGCTTTGCCATAGCCGAATATATGAATGATAAGGGCAGGGTTTATTCAAGAGATATATATGAACATAAGGTGGAGCTTATTAAAGAGGGTGCAGAAAGACTGGGACTTACTTCAATAAATGGGGAGATTAAAGACGGTACTGTATCCCATAATGACATAAGGGCTGACTTTGTACTTGTGGATGCACCCTGTTCCGGTTTTGGCCTTGTGAGAAAAAAGCCTGATATTAAATACAACAAAAGCTTTGAGGATATAGAGGAGCTTGTGAAGATACAGAGGGAAATACTTTCTGCATCATCTTCTATTGTTAAGGAAAGGGGAATTCTTGTATATTCTACCTGTACCATTTCCAAAAAGGAAAACGTGGAAAATGTAAAGTGGTTTTGTAAAGAATATGGCTTTACTCCCGAGGATATAAGTGAATTTCTGCCTGACGGTATAAGTTGTGTTACGGCAAAGGAAGGATATATTCAGCTTTTGCCTCAGGATTATGGCACAGACGGATTCTTTATAGCAAGGATGAGAAAAAATGGATAAAGTTGATTTACGCTCTCTTACTCTTGACAAACTTAAAACCGAGCTTGAAAGTATTGGTGAAAAGCCTTTCAGAGCAAAGCAGATTTTTAACTGGCTTCACCAAAAGCAGGTAACAGATTTTTCTGAAATGACAAATTTGTCTAAGGCTTTGAGGGAAAAACTTGAAAGCAATTATACAATTAAAAATTTGAAAGTGATTGAAAAACTGGTGTCAAAGGAGGATAATACAAGCAAGTATCTGTTTGACATTGGTGACAATGTTGTAATAGAAAGTGTGCTTATGCGATATTCCTATGGAAATGCAGTTTGTATTTCCTCACAGGCAGGGTGCAGAATGGGCTGTACCTTTTGTGCATCAACTGTTGACGGATTGGAGAGAAATCTTCTTCCCGGAGAGATGGCAGGACAGATTTATGAAATACAGCGTGATATTAATGAAAGGGTATCGAATGTAGTTATTATGGGCAGCGGTGAACCCCTTGATAACTATGACAATGTAATGAACTTTTTGGAAATAATACATTCTCCCGAGGGGAATAATTTAAGTCACAGGCATATAACTCTTTCTACCTGCGGACTTGTGGATAAAATATATGATTTGGCTAGGGAAAATTTACAGATAACCTTGGCAGTTTCACTTCACGCACCTAATAATGACATCAGACAGAACACAATGCCTGTTGCAAGAAAATATGATTTTGATTCCCTTATTAAGGCTGCCAAAGATTATGCAAATGTTACAAAGAGAAGAGTAACCTTTGAATATGCCTTAATAAAAGGAGTAAATGACAGTGAGGATAATGCAAGAGAACTGGCATCAAGGTTAAAGGGCATTATGTGCCATGTTAATCTTATACCTGTAAATGATGTTAAAGAAAACGATTATATAAGAAGCAGCGAGGATAATATTAAACACTTTGCCGCAATATTACAGTCTTTAGGCATTGAAACAACAATAAGGCGAAAACTTGGCAGTGACATTAACGCTGCCTGCGGTCAGCTTAGAAAAAGCTATAAGGACAGAATAAAGGAGGAATAATATGTTTGGATATGGCAAGACCGATATTGGTCGGGTACGCCCTAAAAATGAAGATTCAATATATGTTTCAAATGATAATGTGGGCAAACTTAACAATTTATATATAGTGGCAGACGGTATGGGCGGACATAAGGCAGGTCAGGTAGCAAGCAATACTGCCATTGAGGCATATCTTGCTTATCTTAACAAATATCAGCCTGACAGCACGGAAGAGCCTCTTGATATGATTATAGGCGGTATAAATATGGCAAATGAAGCCGTTTATAAACTTGGACGTACTTATCCTGAATACAGCGAAATGGGCACAACAATGGTTGCGGCTACAATGTCAGGAAACAATATGTATATTGCTCACGTAGGTGATTCCAGACTTTATAAAATAACAGAAGGTAAAATCATTCAGATAACAAATGACCATTCTCTTGTGGCTGAAATGGTAAGAACAGGTCAGCTTACAGGGGAGGAAGCAAGAATACATCCTCAAAGAAACTGTATAACAAGAGCAGTTGGAACAGACAGCAGTGTAATTGCCGACGGAATCATAATAAAGGTTAATAAGGGTGATATTATAGTTATGTGCAGTGACGGTCTTTACACAATGCTTGAAGATGATGAAATATCCACTACTGCAGCGGCGGCAGGATTTAGTATTGAGGATAGAGTAAATATGCTTATTGATGCTGCAAATAATAATGGCGGCAATGACAATATATCTGTTATTATAGTTGAAATTTAAAGGGAGGTGTGATTATGCAGCTTGAAAAAGGTCAGATTATAAGCCAAAGATATAAAATTCTTGAAACCATAGGCAAGGGTGGTATGGCTATTGTATATAAGGCTAATGATTTAAAGCTTGGGAGAGATGTTACTTTTAAGGTGTTAAAGGATGACTATATAGATGATGAAGCCTTTATTAACCGCTTTAGTACTGAAGCAAGAGCAGCAGCACAGCTTGCACACACCAATATTGTAAATGTATATGATGTTGGAAATGATGGAGATATTCACTATATTGTTATGGAATATATTGATGGTTATACATTAAAGGAGCTTATTTATCAAAAGGCACCGCTTGATAACAAGCTTGCTTGTGACATTGCCATGCAGATTGCGGCAGGTCTTGAAAATGCTCATGCTCATGGTGTAATTCACAGGGATATTAAGCCTGAAAATATATTGCTTACTAAGGTTGGAGGCAAACTTACAGCTAAGGTTACAGACTTTGGTATAGCTAAGGCTAACAGCATTGAAAACACACAGGGTGACTTTATGGGATCTGTTCATTATTTCTCACCCGAACAGGCAAAGGGTGATGATGTAGACAGGAGAAGTGATATTTATTCACTGGGAATTGTTCTTTATGAAATGGTGACAGGCTCTATTCCTTTTGAGGGAGAGTCCGCTCTTGATTTGGCAATGAAGCATATTAAGTCACCTATACCTGACCCAAGAAATATTAATCCAAAGGTATCACCTGAAATTATAGAAATAATTAAAAAGGCTTGTGCAAAGGAGTCCAGAAACAGGTATCAGGATGCACGAGCAATGGAAACTGCTCTTAAAAGGGCAATGGAAAATAAGGTTAAAACTCAGGAACAGAAGAAGAAAATGGTTCCTGTAATTGAGGAAGATGATGATGACGAGGAAAGTATTGAAATCAGAAGAAGAGAAAGAAATGTTATAATAATTGCCGTAATAACAGGAATACTAATTATTCTCCTTATTACTGTAGGCGGAAGTATGCTTAACAAAACTCTTTACGGTGATACCGTAAAGGTGCCTGACTTTATTGGAATGAGCTATGAAAAGGCCTGCCTTAAGGCTGAAAAGAAGGGACTTACTGTTGAGAGAGAGGACGTTTATAAGGAAGATGTTGATGCAGGCTGTGTTGCAGAGCAGACTCCTGAAAGCGGCGAAAGAGTTGAGCCGGGTTCGGTTGTGGTTCTCTATGTAAGCTTTGGTCCGGGAGATATTCAGGTACCGGGCATAGTAGGTATGAGAAGGTCACAGGCAGAAGAGGCTCTTGCCGAAATGGGGCTTACAATGGGAAATGTTGAATATGTAAACAGTGATAAGCCGGTTGGTGAGGTTATAGATCAGACACCTAAAGAGGGCGAAATGGTAACGGCAGACACTAAGATTGATGTTAAGGTAAGTCAGGGCGATGTAAACGAGGAGGTTCCGGTTCCTGATTTAAAGCTTAAAACTCAGGAGGCGGCGGCGGAGCTTTTAGATGACCTTGGCTTAAATGCCAAGTTTATTGACGGATATAGCGATACTGTTCCCAAAGGAAGTGTGATTGATCAGGGCATTGCTGCAGAAACTCTTGTACCTGTAGGAAGTCAGATTACAATTACAATAAGTCGGGGAGAAAGAGCTGAAACAAATGAAGTAACCTCAATAGGAGTTCCTGCCATAATAGACATTGAGCCATCAACAGAGGCTAAAACTGACCCCGTAACTAATGCAGAGCCGGTAACAGAAGCTCCAAAAAATAAGGCGGTAAGTATTTCCGTAAATCCCGATAAGTCAACCTTAACTGATTCCAATACCGTTAAGGTAACGGCAATCAGAGATGGAAAAGAGGTTGTTTTAAAGGAGCTTACTCTTGGAAAGGACGAATTTCCTTTTGATGTTAATGATACTTCTGACGGCAGTACGGAATATGTTGTTACCGTAAACGGCAAGATTATATCTACTGTAACTAAATAGGTAATAAAGCGATGACAGGAAGAATTATAAGAGGCGTAGGCGGTTTGTACTATGTTGCCGCAGATAACGCCGTTTATGAATGCAGTGCCCGTGGAAAATTCAGAAAGGCAAAAATTACACCTACAGTAGGTGATTTTGTGACATTTACAGTGCTTGATGATACTAATAAAAAGGGTGCTCTTGATACAATAGAAAAGAGAAAAAACTCACTTATAAGACCCAGAGTTGCAAATATTGATACGGCAGTTATTACATTTGCGGCAGCAAGTCCCGATATAAATATGGATTTGCTTGACAGATTTTTAATACTTGCTGAAACTCAGAATATACCTAATGTGGTTATATGTATTAATAAGTCTGACCTTGTAAATGATGATGCAAGGGAGGAATTTTACAGAGTTTACGGAGGTATATACCCTGTCTGCTATGTGTCGGCAGAAAAGAAAACAGGAATTGATACATTAAGGGGTTTTATTAAGGGAGTAACAGTGCTTGCGGGACCGTCAGGCGTAGGTAAATCAAGCCTTATTAATGCTCTTGTGCCTGAAAGTAACAGACAGACAGGAGAAATAAGCAAGAAAATTGAAAGAGGAAAGCATACCACAAGACAGGTAGAGCTTTTAAATATGGATAAGGATATTTATATTGTAGACTCTCCCGGATTTACATCATTAAGCCTTGACTTTTTAAAGCCGGAAGATGTTCAGCATTATTTCAGGGAATTTGAGCCGTATTTAGGGAAGTGTCGTTTTGTGGACTGTGCTCATATTGCGGAGCCTGACTGTGCCGTAAAAGAGCATATAGGGGAAGGTATTTCCAAGGAACGATATGACAGATTTGTGTATTTGTATGATGAACTAAAGAATAAACATTAAGTAATAGGTAATAGGTAGTAAGCAATAAGCACTATCTGCCTATTACCTATTCTTGATTACTTGTAAATTAATGTTTATTTCACAAAAGGAGAACAAAATGAACTATATACTATCACCCTCACTGCTTTCGGCAGACTTTACAAAACTTGACAGAGAAATAAAAATATGCGAAGATAACAATGTACCATACCTTCATATTGATGTAATGGATGGTATGTTTGTTCCAAATATATCAATAGGCATACCCGTAGTAAAGAGTATAAGAAAAATAACCGACCTTGTTCTTGACGTACATCTTATGATAGTTAAGCCTGAAAGGTATATTGAAGCATTTGCAGAGGCAGGTTCAGATATTATTAACATTCACTATGAATCAACAGAGGACTGTGTGCCTGTTTTAAAAAAAATAAAGGCACTTGGTAAAAAGGCAGCAGTTACGATTAAACCTAAAACAAGCTATAAAGAAGTTCTGTACCTTGCCGAATATGTGGATATGTTTCTTATAATGAGTGTTGAACCGGGCTTTGGAGGACAAAGTTTTATTGAATCAACTCTTAAAAATGTAGAAGGTCTTGCTGAATATAAGTATAAAAATGGTTATAGCTATGATATAGAAATTGACGGCGGTATTAATCTTGATAATATTACACGTCCTCTTAATGCCGGGGCTAATGTTATTGTGGCAGGCTCTGCTATTTTCGGCAAAGAGGATATTGTTGAGAGAATACACAGGTTTAATGAAATAATGAGCAGGTATTAACACTGATGATGAGGTAATATTATGAGAACTATAATAATTGGCAACGGAGAAATTAATGATTATGATATTATAAGGGAATACTTTGATGAGGCTTATATTATTGCCTGTGACGGAGGAGTAAGACATTGCAGAGCAATGATGATTATGCCTAACATTATGGTAGGTGACTTTGACTCAGCTAATAAAGAGGACGCCCTGTTTTTTGAAAACTTAGGTGTTCTTAAAGCTGAATATCCTGTCAGGAAGGATAAGACTGATATGGAAATAGCCATTGATTTGGCTATAGAAAAGGAATCTGATGAAATATATATTGTAGGTGGTTTAGGCATCAGGTTTGACCATAGCCTTGCCAATGTACATATTCTTTTAAGACCAATGCGTCTTGGTATAAGAGCCTGTCTTTTAGACGAGCATAATATTATAACTCTTGTTGAGGACAGTATTGATATTGTGGGAGAAAAGGGACAGACAGTGTCACTTATTCCTCTCACTACAGAGGTTAAGGGTATTACCACTGAAAATCTTGACTATGCTCTTAATGATTTTACTATGGAAATAGGTCATTCTCTTGGTGTAAGTAATGTTATGACAAGTGATGTTGCTACAGTTTCGGTTAAAGAGGGAATTCTTGTTCTTATTATGTCAAGGGATTAAATAAATCTGCATATACTTACTATAAAGGTATATGGGTGTTTTAATTGAGATTCTGTGATGTAAAAAAATTTATATTTGCCGCATTTCTTATTGGCATAGGTATAGGTATATTATTTTCAAGGTGTTTTGGCTTTGGCTGTTTTATTGGTATTGTTTTTGTGGGCTTGGGAGTGTGGAGGTTATTCTGACAGCATATGAGCTGTTTCCTATGATGCTGACCAAAATGCGTCTGCATTTTGGTCATACAACTTTAATTTATCGGTAATTTCCCAATTTACTTATTTCTTTTGTTTTCCCACTTTATCAATAAATCCAAACACACCTCTCCAGTATTTTTTACCATCAACAAGGGCAGAAACTCCGTGTCCTGCCTCGTTAATAATCATAAGTGCCTTTTTACACCTTGCCTTTTTATATAGGTTATACACCATTTTAGTAGGCACAAGGTTGTCATTGCCTCCGTGTATAAAAAGGGCGGGTATTTTAATATACTCTACTCTGTCTATAGGAGAAGCAAGGCGCAAATCATATTTTGCCTTGTTTAAGCACATAAAGTCAATTAATCCTACAATAGGGAATGAGGGCAGTCTGAAGTTATGCTTTAGTTCATATCCTATTATTTTGTTTGCATTATCAAAGCTGCAGTCGCTTATGACTGCTTTTACGTTTTCCGGCAGATTTTCTGATGCTGTCATTAGAACGGCTGCACCACCCATACTTACACCATACATATAAATTTCGGCATTACTGTTACCTTTTATAATAAGGTGAATTATTTTTATTATATCACGGCTGTCTATTTGTCCCATACCAATATATTTGCCGCCGCTTTTGCCGTGGGCTCTAAGGTCAGGTACAACTACATTATATCCTCTGTCATAGAATTTTTTTGATGCGTAAGCCAGAGTGCTGCCATCGCCGCCATAGCCGTGAACCACCAGAACCCACCTTTTACAAAAATTTTTCTGAAGATAAATCTTACAGTATAAAGGGGTGTCATCATAACCCTTAACATAGCAGAAACAATTCCTTGATTTTTGTTCCCACAAACTCCGCTTTTTCCCTTCATTTCTGTTGTCATTTTCAACTATTTTTTCCTCCTTTGATAAATCGGCACATTTGGCAAGGTCAAGTTTATTTCCTCTTGACAATACTGATTCAAAAATAAAATTTGCTTCACTTGCCATTTCTGCCATACCCATTGCCAAAGCCGTGCTTAGTATTATTTTATTCCTCGTTTTCATTGTCAGATTCCCTTTTAAAGTCGATATAGCCTTCGCCCAGATAGTCTGACGTGCCTTCAGAAAGGTGATTAAGGTCGCCGTCATTGTACATAAGGCCTATTAAAAAATCCTTTTCTTTTTTGTTCAAGGTTTTCACCTCCTAAAGCTATTTTGTCTAAAATAAAAATTTATATACCTTGACAACTTTGTTTTTATGTGATATTATTTTTTTAATATGATTTTGCGATGAAGAGGAAAGAATTAAGCAGCTTGTTGTTACATTCAGAGAGGCAGTCGGTTGGTGTGAGGCTGTCAGTAAATGAGTCTGTGAATTACACCCTCGGAGCAAAGGGGTTAGACGCTGTATAGTCTGAAGAGGCAGGCATTTTGCTTGTGAATTAAGGTGGTAACACGGGTATTCTCGTCCTTTGGGATAGAATACCCTTTTTATTTTAGGAGGAACATTTTAATGACGATTTTTGATGAGCTTAAGGCAAGAGGACTTCTTGCACAGCTTACGGACGAGGAAGAAATTAAGGAATTAATTAATGCCGGCAAGGCTACCTTTTATATTGGCTTTGATCCTACAGCAGATAGTTTACACGTTGGTCATTTTATGGCACTTTGTCTTATGAAGAGATTGCAAATGGCAGGAAATAAGCCTATTGCCCTTATTGGCGGCGGCACTGCTATGGTAGGTGACCCGTCAGGCAGAACTGATATGCGTCAGATGATGACTAAGGAAACTATTCAGCACAATGTTGACTGCTTTAAAAAGCAGATGTCACGTTTTATTGACTTTTCAGAGGGTAAGGCTCTTTTGGTAAATAATGCCGATTGGCTTTTAGATCTTAATTATGTTGAGCTTTTAAGAGATGTTGGTGCACACTTTAGTGTAAACAGAATGCTTACTGCCGAGTGTTACAAGCAGAGAATGGAAAAAGGTCTTTCATTCCTTGAATT
>DBGCRA010000136.1:0-4567 GCA_048359195.1 Candidatus Gallispira sp. | reverse complement strand
AATCGCCCCATCTCGCACATAGGACGATTATTATAAAAATATCTTTCTTGCGAGGACAACCGTTCGGTTGCTCCCTCTTGTAATTTAATGATAGCATAAATTTATTATGCTGTCAAATACTTTTTTGTAGAGGCACTTTGTTCAGGTGGTTATGCGTATAACTACTATTGGGCATTGTGCCTTTTATTATGAACAGAAAGAGGGTGGTTTGATGAGGATACCGGGAGTGTTGACAGTAATATTTATACTAGCTAAATTATTAGGTTTATTAAGTTGGAGTTGGCTAATGTGCTTTACTCCCCTTATTATATATGTATGTATATATATGTTAATTTTTGCAGTAGGATTTACGGCAGGGGCTATTGATAGAACGAAAAGGAGGTCATTATGAAAAGATTATTAAAAACATTACATTTGGAAAACGGCGAATTGTATGCAACAATAAGCAATAATCGGGTTTTATTTGCTAATTGTAAGCTTAAAATTGAAATTTATGAAAATGTACACAATATAAGGGCTGTTGGCATAAATGGTTACAAAGTCAGAAAAAGAAATATCACTATTGTCTTATGTAATAAAATGGAGTTTAGCAGAAATGTAGATATTGAATTATTTAATAAGATTACAAGGTTTGAATTGTTGGCAGATATACAAAGAAAAGATGGAATATTTGAACGATTAATCTTTGATGATTTGATACCGAATGAATTAGACCTTGATGGCGAATGGAGCTTTGAAGTCTCTCAATGTTCGGATATTGTAAATAGACTTTTAGATATTTAACACTCTGATAAGGAGTGTTTTTTGTGTGAAAGAGGGTGATTTTTATGGCTATGCAGCCTTATATGATGTTAATCGGCTCGGTTATTGTGCCCGTGACACCTAGCGAGATAACAACTAAATATTCAGGGAAAAACGAAACTGTGGAGCTTGTAGACGGTACTATTATTAATAAGCTCAATCCTCCCGGACTTGTTACATATAAGTTTAAGTTATTGTTGCCTAAACAGACAAATTTGCCGTTTGCAAACAAACTATGGTCACCGTACGCAAATGAGAAAGCAGAACATATGGAGCAGGATTATTATTTAAGATATTTTTATGATATTTTTAAAAATAACAAGACTGTATTGTTTACCATATGGCGAACTGCTATAGGCGGTGGCAGAGATATGGGAACAAGCGAGGATATTGACATATCGGGTAATGGTATTATTACAAGTAAAACAGTAACAATCGAAAGCTACGAAATTAACGAAGATGCCGACAGTGGTATGGATATAGAGCTTGATATTGAATTGCAAGAATATATAGGCTATGGTACACAGAAATTTAAGTATACAGAAGATACCGAAACAGGTACAGTTACAGCATCAACAGAAAAAACAAGAGAAACAGATAACAAGGAGATACCTGCTACATATACAGTAAAAAGCGGTGATTGTCTTATTAATATCTGTAAAAAAGAATTAGGCGATGACAGCAAGTGGCAGGAGATAGCTAAGCTTAACAATCTGGAAAATGCCAATAAAATCTATCCCGGTCAGGTGCTTAAATTAAAATAAAGAGGTGAGGATATGGCAAAGCGAAGTGATGTAACAAAGGCAGCCAAAGATGAGTTAAGTTTGCATATAAAAGGCAGACCCAATAAATATACTAACTGGTACGGCTCAAATGACAACTGGTGTGCTATGTTTGTAAGTTATGTATGTGATAAAGCAGGAGTACCTACATCTGTTGTGCCTAAAACCGCTGCTGTACAAACACTTTATGATTTCGCTAAAAATAACAGGCGTTTTAAGGCAAAGGACAGCGGATACAAGCCTAAGGGCGGTGATATAATGATACAAAAAAGCAATGGTGCAAGCCACACAGGTATTGTTATATCATCTGATGGAAGTACATTTAAGACTATAGAAGGTAATAGTGGAAATGCAGTAAAACAATGCTCATATACTTTATCATCGTCAAGCCTGACAGGCTTTTTTGTACCTGATTATTCAGAAAACGGAAGCGGTTTCTCAGATGATGATGACAGCACAGCCAATGAAAAGGTGGAATTATGCTCTACAAGTGTTGTTTCAACTGTAAATGTAGGTGCAAAATTAGAGCGAAGGTCATACATTAACCATACAAATAGTACAGGTGATTGTAAGTATGAATTGCATATTGTAAATAATGGTACTGATTATGTACCTATTGTGCTTGACACGGTGGAATGGACTACGGAATGGTGCGATACTCCGGGACAGCTTACATTTACTATATTGAAAGATAATAACATCAATATAACCGAGGGCAATGTTGTTATATTTAAAATGGGTAATTATAACGCATTTTATGGTTATCTGTTTGAAAAGAGCAAGGGGAAAGACGGAGAAATCAGTTGCACCGCTTATGACCAATTAAGGTACTTCAAAAATAAAGATACTATTTGCTATAAGAACAGAACATACACGGAACTGCTTAAATCTATTGCAGATAAATACGGACTAATTTACAGCAGCAGTATTACAGACACTAAATACAAAATACCTGTTAAGGTTGAAGATGATGTAACATTACTTGATATGCTTAAAAATGCCAGACAGGAAACATTGTACAACACAGGTAAACTTTATATATTGTATGATGATTTCGGCACTCTTACAATAAGGGCAGTTGAAGACTTAATGACAGATTACTTGCTAACAGAGCAAGGATTTGAAGACTTTGAATATAAAACATCTATTGATGATGAGGTTTATAATACAATTCAGTTTTACAGAGATGATGAAGATACAGGTAACAGAGCCATGTATATTTATGAAGACGGTACTAATATTAATAAATGGGGAATATTGCAATTAACTGTTGAGCTTGGCAGCGGTGATAATCCTGAATTGTACGGTAAAAAAATACTTGATATTTATAATCAAAAGAGTATATCTCTTAGCGTTAAAGATTGTTCCGGGAATGCTAATCTAAGAGCAGGCGCAAGCCTTTTTATAAGCCTTGATGTTGGTGATGTTGTATATGATAAGGCATTGTTCTTTATTACTAAGGCAACTCACAAGTTTGGTAAATCTTATACTTGTGACTTGGAAATTGCAGGACAGAAAAATTTTGTGGGAGATGTGTAAAATGTTTGATAATGATGATTTATATGCTACTATTAAAAAAATTGCCGTAGATGCAGTTAAAAATGTACATCCTTCGGACTGGTGTTACGGGTATGTAAAGGCAGTCAGTCCTCTAACGGTTTCTTTAAGTGATAAGATTGAAATTGATGAGGATTTTATCGAATTTGGCAGCAGAAATATTGAAGGTATTGAAGTTAGCGATAAGCTGATACTTTTGCAGAAGGCAGGAGGTCAGCTTTTTTTGTGCCTTGATGTTATAAAGGGTGGTGATTAATATGTTGCCGTCAACAAGCGGAATACAGGTAATAAGTTATTTTGATTCACAGGAGCAGCCAAGTAAAACTTATTATCTTGATAGAGAAAACAAAAGGATAATTGGCACAGTATCAGATTACTTAAAAGCTGTGGAACAGGCTGTATATCTTATACTATCTACAGAAAGATATGATTATGTTATGTATTCTTGGAATTACGGCATTGAGCTTAAAGATTTGTATGGACAAATTAAAGAGTATGTAATACCTAATTTAATAAACAGAATTAGTGAGGCTCTTTTACAAGATGACAGAATAATCAATGTGACGGATTTTAAATACAGAATTGACAGGTCAAAGTATTTTATTAGTTTTACTGTTGTAACTGAGTATGGAAATATTGATTTAAAGGAGGTGGAATTTAATGTTTGAAAATATGACCTATGAAAATATATTGGAAAGTCTTTTAAAAAGAGTTCCTTCCGATATAGACAAAAGAGAAGGCAGTATTATTTTTGACGCTCTTTCACCTGTTGCGTTGGAAGTGGCACAAATGTATATTTGTGCTGATATTATATTAAACAATGCCTTTGCTGATACTGCCGAAAGGGAATATCTTATACTGAGGGCTAAGGAAAGAGGTATAACACCTAAGGAAGCTACAAAGGCAATACTTAAACTTGTGGCAACTTATAACGGTTATGATGAGAATATCAGTATCGGTGACAGATTCAGCCTTAATGGTTTGACATATGTTGTAACGGAGCAGATGGTAAATGAAACAACAGAGACTGAAACTGTATTTACATTTAACGGTGAGCAGATGGAGATAAATTCGGGGCTTATTGTTCCCGGGTGGTGGAAGGTTCAATGTGAAACTGACGGCACAGAAGGTAACAGATATTTTGGCAGGGCAATACCTATTAATGATATTGATGAGCTTGCAACGGCTGAAATTACGGAACTGTTAGTACCCGGTGAAGATTTGGAGGATACAGAGGATTTCAGAGAAAGGTACTTTGAAGAAATTAATGCTGATGCTTTCGGTGGTAACAGAGCTGATTATAAAAAGTGGCTTAATGAGTTTGACGGTGTTGGTATGGTAAAGTTTGTAAGGACGCCCGAAAGCGGCGGCACTGTCGGTGTGATTATAACGGATTCTGAAAACAATGTCCCTTCTGATGAATTACT
>DBGCRA010000135.1:0-4801 GCA_048359195.1 Candidatus Gallispira sp. | reverse complement strand
AATCGCCCCATCTCGCACATAGGACGATTATTATAAAAATATCTTTCTTGCGAGGACAACCGTTCGGTTGCTCCCTCTTGTAATTTAATGATAGCATAAATTTATTATGCTGTCAAATATTTTTTGTAGAGGCACTTTGCACAGGTGGTTATGTGTATAACTACTATTGGGCATTGTGCCTTTTATTATGTGCAGAAAGGAGGTTATGTTATGGCTAGGGATGATTATTTTGTTGTAGTTTATAAGATATTAAAATATCTGTATGAATGTCTTAAATCAGGCAAAAGTCCTGATATTTATAACATTCTTACAGCAGAAACATACGGTGTAAACGAAAGTTATTTTGAATATATTATTGCTGAATTGTTTGAAGAAGGATATATAAAAGGCGTATCTATGATTAATGTTATAGGCAGGACTACACCTGCAATAAAAATTACTCCCAATATAACAATAAAGCCTAAGGGTATTGAATATTTACAAGAAAATTCTACGATTGCAAGGGCTAAGAATTTCTTGAAAGAAATCAAAGAGACTGTACCGGGATTATAACACTCCCCAAAAGGGTGTTTTTTTTATTGCAGGAAAGAGGGTGATTAATTGTTTAGATTTATTCTACAAAGAGAAAAGGATGGTGTTTTGGAGGATATTGAATTTCCTTTAGCTCCCAAACAGTTTAAGACAAAAGTGGGTAATAAGAATAAAACTATTGAGCTTGTTTCTGTAGGCGAGGTTAATATTCCTAAGGATATTGGACTTAGAGAATTTAGTTTTGAAATACTTTTACCCAAAGATGATACCCTTGTAACAGGTAGCAAGTTATATGTTGACAGTGAAGGCAACGAAGTAGACTATATGAGCTATGCTAAAATGAATTTTCACGAGCCTATATGGTATTTAAGCAGGCTTAGAGAAATGAAGGCTGATAAAGAACCTGTATTTCTTGTTATTATAAGACAGCTTTATGATGGCATAAATGCTGATGGTTCTTACAAGTTAAAATACTTATTTGGCGGTAATCTGAAAGTCACTATTGAGGACTATACCGTCGAAGAAAATGCCGGTGAAGAGGGGGATTACTGGGTTGATATAAAACTAAAAGAGTATAGAGAGGTAGGAGTAATTAAGACTCTTGAGGAAACAGGCACAACAGATTCGGACGGTAAGGTTGAAACTGTTGAAACTCCTGTAGCTGAAACTCCCACTACTCCTGAAACCTATACCGTAGTAAAAGATGATACCTTATGGGCTATAGCTAAAAAGTATTTGGGTGACGGAAGCAAATATACATACCTTGCTGAGCTTAATAATCTTGAAAATGCTAATCAGATATACGTTGGGCAGGTACTTAAGCTAAAAGAGCCTACAGAACTTCACGAACCTACAGTCAGTGAGGGCAGTTTCACTGCAACTCCCGGGGGAAGTCTTGTATATAATGAACCTACTGTGGGGCAGGGAACGGTTACGGTTAATCCTATAAAGTGAGGTGGGGGTAATGGCTAAAAAGAAAAATACTGTTGACTATAGAGGGTCACAGGTTCAAAAGCTTATTGAGTGGGCTAATGCTTGGGTTGGTTATGAATATTTTTACTATCAGAATAATAGAAACAGCAAAAAAACAGCATATGATTCATGTCAGGCTTTTGTTGCAAGCGCATATTTAGCTGCAGGAGTAAACCCAACATATGTATATTATGGAACTGCTGCTGTCGCAAGAAGTGTTTGCGGAAAAAATGATTTAACATGGAAAAATGGTAAGATTGATTGTAGTAAAATACCTTTAGGCGCTTGTATATATTCTGAGTGTAATGGGGATAAACGAGGCCATGTATCATTATATATTGGCAGTGGGTATATTATTGAAGCTGGGGTATCAAAAATTAGAAAGGTATTGCTTAATAACACTTTAAGTGGTAGAAAATATTACTCATGGGGATATAATGGTAATCAGCAGCCACAAGGTTCCGCAGTACAAAAAGCAACTGAGACTAAGAGGTATTTAGGTAAGTTTACCCTTACCGCTTACTGCTCTTGTAAAATATGTTGTGGTCAGTATAGCCCTGAGGTTACAGGTCAACCCTCTAAAACGGCAAGCGGAACAACACCTAAAGCTAATCATACGGTGGCTGTAGATACAAGTATAATAACATTGGGCAGTAAACTTATTATTAATGACAAAACATATGTTGCCGAGGACGTTGGAGGAGCTGTTAAAGGTAAGCACATAGATATATACTTTGACACTCATCAGGAAGCTGTTAATTTCGGAACACAAACAGGCGATGTTTATATTGTTGAGAGTGATGGAACTTACTCTGATAGCAGCACTAGTTTTAATCTTGAAAAAAAGAGTACCGCTACTATTCCTGATTTTAACAAAGCTGAAAAGGTTAGCTTAATGGAACTTGATAAAAACAAGGGGCTATGCCTTAAAATCATACACGAAAATACCATATATGATGTTACAGAGCTTTGTTACGACAGCATTCAGCTTGTTACTAAAAGGAAGGCTAATCCCGGTAAGCTGACATTTAAAATTGCAAGGGATTTAATTCCACAAGGCGGTGTTGAATTTTATGAGGGGGACGCTGTTGCCCTTATGTATGATGATGTGGGTATGTTTTGGGGTTATATATTCAGCAAGTCAAGAACTAAGGAGCAGATTATAACCGTTACGGCTTATGACCAGACCAGATATTTGAAAAATAAAGAAACATACTGCTATACTAAGACTGCTTCTGAAGTTGTGAAAATGATTTGTGAAGATTTTAATTTGCAAATGGGTGAAATTGCAGATACAGGATATACCATAAATGAAAGGGTCGAGGATGACTCTACACTATGGGATACCATATATAACGCCATTGATTTAACTAATATATATACAGGCAGGTATTATGAGCTTTATGATGATTTTGGGGATATAACTCTTAAAGCTGTTGATGAAAATAGATTGCCCCTTGCCCTTGTAAGCAGTGATAATACCCTTATTGATTTTAGTTATAAAACCGATATTGATACTAATACATATAACAGAGTTGTACTTTACAGGGATAACGAGGATACAGGAACAAGAGAAATATATGAAGCACAGGACACCATAAACGAAATGAAATGGGGTGTTTTGCAGTATACGGAAAAGGTATCGGAAGGATATATAGAAGGTCAGATACAGGAATTATGTGACAGGTTTATTGAAATTTATAACAGAGTAAAGAGAACATTTACCGTTGAAGATAAAGGCAACCCTAAAGTGCGTGCCGGATGTGGTATTTGGGTGCAGATTGATGATGTTGGTGAGGTTATTAATGCCGGTGCTATGGTTGAAAGCTGTACTCACACATTTAAAAACGGTGAACATACAATGAAACTTGAAATTACCTGCGAGGAGGTGGCTGAATGATGGAACTGCATGAGGCTTTACAGCTTACAACATTAAAAGCAATGGAAGGTTCAAAGCCAACAGAGCCTTTTGTGGGCGAAATAACCTCTGTAAGTCCTTTACGTGTTAAAGTGTCTGATAAGCTTACTGTAGGCAGAAATAGCCTCATAATGGCAAAGGGGCTTGATTTAGAGGTGGGTGATAAGGTGTTATGTATAAGAGCACCAGGCGGTCAGAAATATTATGCGATATGTGAGGTGGAAAGAAATGATACCACTTAATATTGTGCAGAATTATAAAAAAATTGTATATCCTACCAGGACTTATGCTATTGATTGGAGCAATGGCAGGATTATTGGTTATGTTGATGAGCAGGAGGCAATGAAACAGGCTATATATAAGGTACTGCACACAGAAAGGTTTGAATATCTGATTTACAATGGTAATTATGGTATTACATTAAAGGATTTGTTCGGAAGGGACAAGTATATTGCCTGTGCTGTCCTTGAAAGACGTATCAGAGATGCTCTGACTGTAGATGACAGAATAACCGACGTATATGATTTTGATTTTTCTGTAGGAAAAAACAGTGTACTGGTTAAATTTAGTGTTGGTACCATATTTGGTGATATACCCGAGGAGGCGGATATAAATGTTTGAAAATTTAACATATGAATATCTTTTAAAGAGAGCCTTGTCTAATGTTCCAAGTGATGTGGATAAAAGACAAGGCTCTGTTATTTATGATGCTTTGGCTCCTGTATGTGCTGAGCTTGCACAGGCATATATACAAATGGAGATTATTATGCAGGAGGTTTTTGCTGATACAGCAAGCAGGGAGTATCTCATGCTAAGGGCTAAGGAAATCGGTCTTGCACCACATGAAGCAACTAAGGCGGTTTTAAAGATGGAAGCAACATACAGCGGAGCTGATGAAAATGTAAGTATAGGGGATAGGTTCAATCTTAATGGTTTGAACTATGTTGCTGTTGAACAAATGGTGAATGAAACTGATAAAGTTATTGAAACAATCCCTTTTGACGGTAATTCAGTAAGTGCAGGACCGGGGGAAAAGATAGGAGGATGGTGGAAGGTTGAATGTGAAACAGAGGGGATTATTGGCAATACTCAATTTGGTGAATTGCTTCCCTTACAGACAGTAAAGGACCTTGTTAAAGCAACTCTTACAGAAGTACTTATACCAGGTGAAGATATAGAGGACACAGAGGTATTTAGGCAGAGATATTTTGACACTGTAAACAAGGATGCATTTGGTGGAAACAGAGCTGATTATAAAAAATGGCTTAATGAGTTTGACGGTGTTGGTATGGTAAAGTTTGTAAGGACGCCCGAAAGCGGCGGCACTGTCGGTGTGATTATAACGGATTCTGAAAACAATGTCCCTTCTGATGAATTACT
>DBGCRA010000134.1:0-11279 GCA_048359195.1 Candidatus Gallispira sp. | reverse complement strand
CAGGGCAAGTTGCTGAGCTTGCCTTGTAAGGTTGGTGATACAGTTTATGACTTAGTATATTGCACGGACCATAGGTGGCGAATTTTCAAAATGAAAGTTTGCGCTGTAAATGCTTTTGGAGGTATGCACAATCTTAACAGACAAGTTTGGAATGTGTATCTTGAAGATGATTATAGCAAGGACTATGTATCATTTTATGACTTTGGTAAAACTGTGTTCCTTACAAGAGAAGAAGCGGAGCAGGCATTGAAAGAAAAGATTAGTAAGAAGGAGAAATGATATTATGAAAATTGATTGTAGTATAACAGAGAACTATTTAAAGGAAAAGGCAAGGATGACAAAGAATTGTTCTATTAGTGTTTGCGAGAAATGTCCTCTTAGTTGTCGTAACAATAACAAAAAATATAACTGTGACGATTTTGAATTTAAACACACTAAAAAAGCTATTGAAATGGTGCAAAAATGGTCGGACGAGCATCAACAGAAAACTTACAAGGAGGACTTTTTTGAAAGGTTTCCAAATGCAGAAAAATTTGAAGACGGTTATCCTAAATCTATAGCTTGTAATCTTTATGGTGAGAAAAAGTTGAAGTGCCGCCAAAGATGTAATGAATGTTGGGATATGGTAATGGAGGAATAAGTTATGGCAGAAGAATTAAAACCTTGTCCGTTTTGCAGTGACTGCGAATATTACTATGACGGATACTGTGTAAACTCAGACAGCGATTATTGTGATGAATGGGTGGATGATGATTTTTGTTGTAAAAATTGGATGAGGAGGAGCAGAAATGAGGGAAATACTATTTAGAGGCTTCCGCGAGGACAAGGACGGAAAAGAAAAAGTTTTTTACAATGGGGCTTGGCATAACGGAGAGTGGGCAGAAGGCTGTTACTTTATGGCTAAAGATAATAAATACAATATATTACACTGTATCAGCGAAATCAAGGGAGAAAAAATTTTTAAGGTTGTACCTGAAACCGTGGGACAGTATACAGGCTTACTGGATAAAAATAAAAAGAAAATATTTACAAATGATGTTGTTAAGTGTGTAAGCCCATTAAATAATATAAATTACATAGGTGTCGTAAAATTTGGCGAATACAAAACAAATGGGCATCATTCGCATTGTGGTTTTTATGTAAAATGGATAAGCAATAAGCATGGAGCAAGATTTATTGAAAAAAGCTTAAGTTATTTATGCCACATTGACCTAGAAGTAATTGGCAACATACACAGTAATCCGGAGATTTTGGAGGTGGAGTGATGAATCTGAAATCTTATGAAGCGGAAAAGTGGGCTATGTGGAATATAATCCTAAACACAGTTAAAAAGGCAGCAGGACTGCCACTGACAGCCCCTGAAACAAATCCATACAGGGACATAAAATAAAAAAGCCCCCTGACCTAAGTCAAAGAGCAATGGTGTATCAACAATATTATTATAACTGTTGTTTAATGGTAAGTCAAGGGGTGGTTTTTTGAATAAAGCGGAGTTAAAGAAGTACATATCTTTAAAAAATGAGGCAGAGGAGTTAAGGATACAGGCAGAAAGGTTAGAGGAGGATATAAGAGATTTAAAAGCTGTTGTTATGGACGGAATGCCTAAGGGTGGTAGTGTAAATGACGGTATCGGTAATTTAGTGGCAAGGGTTGATAAGTTAAGAAGAGAATATTTGCATAAATATGACTTGGCACTTTGTGAGTTGTACAAGATTGAGAGGTGCATTGAAAGTCTTGAAGATGAAACCGAAAGAAGACTAATGCGTAAGAGGTACATTCAGGGGATGAAGTGGGAGGATATTTGTGTGGATTTAAATTACTGTTGGCAGCATATACATAAGATTCATGCTAGAATATTGAGGAAAATATCTGATATGTAAATAGGCGATAGAATGCGACACTATTACGTGTTATAATGATACTGTAAAAAGTTAGATACATAACTTTTTCATTTGACATTGGTAATTCGTTCATTTGGATTACTCCTTTCAATTTAGGCAAAAGCAACTCTGAAATTTAGGGGTTGCTTTTTGTTTGAAAATATATAAATAGCGTGTTTTATATTGAAATAAGTCGAATCATAGCTTCTGATTTATAAAAAATATATGTTATAATTTAAATTAGTAATATATTTTTTGTTAAGAGGTGAATGCTATGGAGAAACCAATTATATTTATTTCTCATACTGCTGAGGAAAAGAATGTAGCAATTAAATTAAAAGATATAATTGTCTCTCGTTATGTAGGTGCTGTTAATGTTTTTGTCTCTTCTGATCCAAGAAGTATAAAAGGTGGTGAACGATGGTTAGATAAAGTTGAGAAGGCATTAAAAAACTGTAATTTGGAATTAATTATATTTTGATGAGCATTGTTTAGAAAGAATATTTTCTAAAATATCAGAGCTTAATGATTTATTTATACCAAATTGTAATGCTACATAAATAATAAACGTTGTAGAAGAATATAGTAAAAATTATGATATAAAAAAACTGGGAATTTTGAATGATGCTAATATTGTTAATGTTTTTGATGAGTACTGTAAAGATAAAAAAATTAAATCTATTGTTTCTTATGCTGATAGAAATGCATTAATATTAGAAAATGATTCACCAAATGATAATCATATAAAGGCTTTTATTGATTTTAGCTATATTCCAAAGGAAGGAATAAACCAAAATTTTGTTATGGTTCTTTTACAATATTTACCACATCAAGATTGGAGTGGACTTTTTACAAATAATTATACTTTAAAATTTAAATATAAATTTTCTTCAAATATAAAGGGATTACAATTAGAAATTAAAAATTCTGATATGGAGAAGATTGTAGATGAGTTCATACCTAATAAAGCAGAAGGAGAATTTTCTTTAGAAATTAGTAAAATAGGTGTTGTAGATTTATGGAAAGATATAAAAGAATTATGTTTCACCGTTTTTCATGGCAATGATTACATAAATGGTGATAAAGGAACAATTGAGATATACGATTTTGTATTAATGAAAAAATAATTATAAGAGCCAGATGGCTCTTTTTTTATGCTAGATAAGAGGTGAGATTATGGGTAGACCAAGAAAAATTACATCAGTAAAACAATTAAATGAATTATGGGAAAAATATAAGGAATATTGTAATAACCAAATGGTGCTTACCCATGATTTCAGTTCTAAAAACAGTGAATTTGTAAGTAAGGAATTACGTAGAGCTGTTACTTATACGATTGAAGGTTTTTGTGTGTTTATTGGAATTTCTAGGTCAGCTTTTTATGAAAGTTATGGGGATAATGATAAATTTTCGGACACGGTTACGCGTATGAAGGAAGAATGTGAGGTTGATGCAAGAATGAAGTTCGAATTGCAGATGATACCTTCACAGTTAGCAGGGCTATGGATGTCTAACTATGGATATACAACAAAAACGGATACAAATGTATCAGGAATGGTTCCTGTTGAAATAATAGACGATATACCAAAGGAGGATGCAGATGAGTAGATTATCTGAACTTATTGCGCCCTCCTTTTATAATGTTCATAACTGTTTAAAGAAAAATAAATACACTCACTATTGGCTTAAAGGCGGCAGAGGCAGCACAAAGTCCTCATTTATAAGTGAAGAAATAATATTAGGTATAATGCGCGACAAAGATGCTAATGCAGTTGTTTTAAGAAAAGTAGGGCAATATTTAAAAGATAGTGTGTTTGAACAGCTGCTATGGGCAATACAAGTGTTAGGTGTTGAACATCTTTGGCAGGTTAAACTCAGTCCTCTAGAACTTATATACGGTAAACAGAGAATAATTTTTAGGGGTGCGGATAAACCAAAGAAAATTAAATCCACCAAATTCAAAAACGGTTACTGTAAATATATTTGGTATGAGGAAGTAGACGAATTTAATGGTATGGAGGAAATAAGAACGATAAATCAGTCTCTTATGAGAGGCGGTGAAGGTTTTGTTGTATTTTATTCATATAATCCTCCACGTTCTCAAAGGAATTGGGTAAATAACGAGGTCCTTAAAGAACGTGATGATAGATTAGTGCATCACAGTAATTATTTGTCCGTTCCTAGGTCTTGGCTTGGTGAACAGTTTTTTATTGAGGCTGAACATTTAAAGAAAGTTAATTATGATGCTTATGCTCATGAGTACTTAGGGGAAGTAAGAGGAACAGGCGGAGAAATATTTACGAATATAACCATACGGAAAATTACGGATGATGAGGTTAATAATTTTGACCGCATCAAAAGAGCAGTTGACTTTGGTTATGCTATTGACCCTCTGCATTATACGGAATGTCATTTTGATAAGACTAGGAGAAAATTATATATATACTTTGAAATACATAAGGTAGGAATGTCAAATAGGTTGGCAGTTGAGGCTATATTAAAGCAAAACCAAAACAATTGTCTTGTAATGGGTGATAGTGCAGAACCCAGAACTATAGCAGAATTTAAAAATTTAGGCTTAAATATAAAGGGTGTAAAAAAAGGTCCTGACAGTGTGGAATACGGTATTAAATTTATGCAGGATTTAGAAGAAATAATAATTGATAAAGAAAGATGTCCTAATACAGCAAGGGAATTTTTAGGATATGAATATGAAAAGGACAGTAACGATAATTTTAAATCTGATTACCCTGATAAGGATAATCACAGTATAGATGCTGTAAGATATGCTCTTCGTGATGACATGCGAAGCAAGGGCGGTTTAACATTCCTGAAGTAAGAGGTGAAAAATAATGGACTTGAATGTGGCTATAAAGCTAATAAGGAAATACACTACAGGTCATAATGCTTTTGTAATGAAAGCAAATGTTGCAGAAAGATATTACAGAAATAAAACGGATATTCTTTTTAAGAAGGTAAAACCTGATGAGGATAAGAATATAAGGAATGCAGACAACAGAGTTTGCAGCAGTTTTTACAGCTTGCTTATAAATCAAAAGGCAAGTTATATTTTTACTTCACCACCACTATTTGATGTTGGCAACAAAAGCAATAATAAAATCATTGCTGAGGTATTAGGTGATGCTTATGCTAAAAAGTGTAAAGACCTTTGTATTAATGCAAGCAACACAGGAATTGCGTGGGTTCATTATTGGGTAAGCGACAATGAATTTAAATGGGCTCCTGTAAGCAGTCAACAGATTATCCCTGTATATAACAACGATTTAGATAAAAGGCTTTTAAGTATTCTGCGCTGTTATGATGAAGTAGACGAAAATACAGGGAAAATGGTGTACATATATGAGATATGGAATGATAAAGAATGTATTGCTTTTAAGAGAGAAGCAGATGCAGAATTTGAGAAAATTACATACTATAACAAGTTCGAAATACTTAATATGCTGACTAATGTTAAAGAGTCTACAAATGTGTATAGGCATAATTTCGGTAAAGTGCCATTCATAGCATTTGCAAACAACAATATAAATATGAGTGACCTTGAAAACATAAAGGGGCTGATTGATACTTATGATAAGGTATACAGCGGCTTTGTTGATGATTTGGAGGACATACAGGAAATAATATTTATACTTACAGGCTATGAGGGTGAAGATTTAGGCGAATTCTTAGGTAATCTGAAAAAGTATAAGACTGTTAAGCTTGATAGTGATGTTGATGCCAAAGGAGATTTGAGGACCCTAACTATTGATATTCCTGTTGAGGCAAGGGAAAAACTCCTTACAATGACGAGGAAAGCTATATTTGAACAGGGACAAGGTGTTGACCCTGAACCGGGTAACTTCGGTAATGCAAGTGGTGTTGCTTTACAATATTTATATAGTTTGCTTGAGTTAAAGGCAGGACTGCTTGAAACAGAGTTTAAATTAGGGTTATCTGAGCTTGTGAGGGCTATATGCGATTATAAAGGAATTAGCTGTAAAAGTATAATTCAGACATGGACTAGAACAAGCATAAGAAATGATTTGGAACTTTCTGAGATTGCAAGAAATAGCAAAGGGCTTATTAGTGATAGTACTCTTATAAAAAATCATCCGTGGGTTGAGGACCCTGAAAAGGAAATTAAGGAAATTGAGAAGCAAGAACAAGATTTATTTGGTCAATATCCTTTACCTAAAATAAAGGGAGCTGATACTAATGGAGATGAAGAATAAATCAGCTGAGTACTGGCGTGAGAGGTACAAGCTTATAGAGGAAAGGTTATATAAATATGCCTATGACAATAAAGAAGAAATAGAAAAAATATTTAATAATTCCCTCGCTAACATTAACAAGGAAATAGCTGTATGGTTACAGAGATTTGCTGATAATAACAATATAACCTATGCAGAAGCTACAAGGCTTATAGGTACAAAGGAACTCGAAGAGCTTTGCTGGAATGTTGAAGAATATGTCGCTAAGGGCAAAGAAAACTCTCTTGTTCGCTTATGGGATAAGGAACTTGAAAATGCTTCTGCTAAATTCCACGTATCAAGGCTTGAAGCTCTCAAGATACAGATAATTAATATATGTGATAATATGTTTGGCAGTGTTGATAATCTTATAGACAGTACACTTAAGGAAATATATACAGAGGGTTATTATGGGTCAGCTTATGAGTTTTCTAAGGGGCTAAATATAGGTATTAATGTAGCAAAAATAAACGAGAATTTACTTAATTATGTAATACATAAACCATGGTCAGATGATGGTGTAGAGTTTTCTGAAAGAATTTGGGGTAAATACAGACCTACACTTGTAAACAGGCTTCATAAGGATTTGACGGATTGTGTTATAAGGGGAATAAATCCTCAAACTCTTGCTGCGGAATATGCGGAAGAATTTAGAGTAAGCAAAAATTCGGCTGCTAATCTGCTTATGACGGAGTATAGTCAGTTTGCCTCTATGAGTAACACTGATTGCTTGAGGGATTTAGGAGTAGATGAATATGAAATAATTGAAACTCTTGATGACCGTACCTGTGGAAAATGTCAAGAAATGGATAAGAAACATTTTCCTATGGCTCAGCTTCAGGTTGGCGTTAATGCTCCGCCTTTCCATCCAAACTGCAGAGGTACTAAATGCCCTTACATCAATGATGAGTTTAGTGCTAATATTAAAAGAGCTGCAAGGGACCCTGAAACAGGAAAGACTGTCTACATTGATGATATGAATTACACTGAATGGAAAGACAAGTTTATCAAGGAAAAGGGTCAGGAAACTTGGGATTATTACGAAAAGAGTACTAAGAATAAGAGTGCTGACAAAAAGCAGTACGAAAAATATAAGGCTGTACTTGGTAAAAATGCTCCTAAATCGCTTGAAGAATTTCAGAAATTGAAGTATACTAATAGTAGTGAATGGGATTCTAAGAAGAGAGAGTATGCAACAATAAACAAAATTCTTAATAAAGAAAGCTATTCAGAGCAATATAGAGATAAATTAATATCCACATATTATGATTTTAAGAGTAGTGGATATGAATTTACCGACCATTCACTTAACAGGTTCTTAGGACAAAAGAGCGGAAAAGATAAGGTACATTTTGATAAAGATAAATTAACGGAAGTTTTAAGCCTCTCCGTAAATTATACAGAGGGTGATAGAACTATTAAATTTTACGATAGTATAGCAGTCATTCAAAATAAAAACACAAAGGAAGTTGTATCTATTGTAACAAGAAGTAAACCAAAAGGAGGTTGGGAATCATATGAAGGATAAAATAAAAAATATGATGGAAGAACTTATTTCAGGAAATTATAATTGTAATGATTTTTCTTATGATATGCCTGAACTTATGTTAGGTTTGGATGATGAGGAGTTGGAAAATGCTTTAGATGATGTTCCTGAAATTTGTGCAAGCTATGACCCATACAAAATCAATGAACCTGAATTGCTTAATGATGAAGAATTAATTACAAAAATTAAAGAAGTATATGATAGGGTATTTGATTAGAAAGCACTTAACAAATGATGTTGAGTGCTTTTTTAGTGCAATGAAAAGGAGTGTTGCTTATGATTTGCTAAGACAATAAGGTTTTTGTGTATTTGCCTTTGTCAAGAAAAATAAATATACAAAAAAATATATATTTAGTGGTAATAGGAGTAGATGTCACAGTCTGCTCCTATTTTTATGCCCTGAGCACGGCATTTAAAAGGCTTAGTACCCTTGCAAAATGGGATATAAACTTTTGATTATCAGCGGAAGAAACCGCATATAAAAACGGAGGTAAAATATGGAATTTTTAAAGAATGTACTTGGTGAGAAGTACGAAGAGTTTAAAGGGATTATAGACAAGTATAATTCCGAAAATGAGGACAATGCTGTTAAGTTAGCTGATTTAAGTTTGGGGGAATATGTTAGCAAGGCTAAGTATGATACCTTAGAGAGTGAAAAGAAAAATGTTGATGAGCAGTTAAAAACTGCCAATGGTACTATTGAAACTTTGAAGAAAAGTAATAAGGATAACGAAGCTTTGCAGAATGAAATAAGTGGTTATAAGACAACTATTTCAAATCTTGAAGCGGAAGCGGCTAACGTTAAAAAGACCTATGCCCTTAAGGAACAGTTATCAAAGGAAGGGATTACTGACCCTGATTATATTATTTATAAGCAGGGTGGTATTGATAAGTTTACTTTTGATGCAGAGGACAAGCCTGTTGGTGTAGCTGACGTGGTTAAATCTTATAAGGAAGATACTTCTATGTCCCATTTATTCAAACAGACACAGCAAATCTATAACCCTGCAGGAGGCAGCGAAAATAGAGTTGTAAATCCTTTTATGAAGGAAACATTTAATTTAACTGAACAAGGAAAACTATTAAGAGAAAATCCTGCACAGGCTAAGGAGATGGCTACAGCTGCAGGAGTTACAATTTAAGGAGAGTGATTATTTATGGCAATTACAAAATTATCAGATGTTATTGTACCTGAGCTTTTTAACCCTTATGTTATTAACAAAACTATGGAATTATCAGCTCTTTTTCAGAGTGGCATTGTAACAAACAATGCAGAATTTGACAGACTGGCAAGTGAGGCGGCACCAATTCACAATATGCCTTTCTTTGAGGATTTAACAGGTGAATCAGAGGCGATTATTGAGGATGCTGATTTAACCGCAAAGAAGATTACATCAAATAAAGATGTATCAACTACTATAAGAAGAGCTTCAATGTGGGCCGCTACTGATTTATCAGCTGCTTTAAGCGGTAAGGACCCTATGGCTGCTGTCGGTGATTTGGTTGCAGGTTTTTGGGCGAGAGATAAGCAGAAGGAGCTTATTGCGGTGTTAAATGGTATATTCGGATCCTATACTGACACGGACAGTGCAACAGTAACACCATTAGAAGATCATATATTGGATATTACAACAAATGGAACTGCCGCCTCTAAGATTATTGATGGACTTTCAATGATTGATGCTTGTCAGCTTTTAGGTGATGCACAGGGTCAGCTTACTGCTATTGCAATGCATTCAGCAACTAAGAGTTATTTAAAGAAGAAAGATTTACTTGATACTGTAAAGGCATCATCTGATTTGGAATTTGAGACTTATCAGGGAAGAAGAGTTGTTGTTGATGACGGTTGTCCAGTTGCAGATGGTGTGTATACTACATATTTATTCGGAGAAGGTGCTATTGCTTATGGTAATGGAAGTCCTGTAGGCCATGTAGCAACGGAAATTGACAGAGATAAAAGAAAGGGTTCAGGTGTTGATTACCTTATAAATAGAAATGTCTTTATTTTACATCCAAGAGGTATTAAGTGGACTAATGCTGTAAGAGAAAATGTTGAAACACCTACAAGGGTAGAGCTCGCAAATGCTCAGAACTGGGAAAGAGTATATGAACCTAAACAGATTAGAATTGTAGCATTTAAGCATAAGCTTGGCTGAGGGTGATATCAATGACAATTGACAGTAAAGATGTAGTCGAGAGATTAAATACTCTCGGCTACAATCTTAATGAGGGAGACGCTGTTACATTACAGTTTGCTATAAATGGTACTGAACAGTATATAAAGAACTTTTGCAATATAAGTGAAATCCCTAATGAGCTTTACTATGTTGCTGTTGATATGGCGGCAGGCACACTGTTAAAGACTAAGCAGAGTATAGGCATTAATGTGTGTGAAAACATTGATTACAGTGCAGCAGGTGTAAGCAGCATTAAAGAGGGTGATTTAACTATCAATTTTAGTACAGGTGACAGTAACAGTACCACAAATTTGTTCAGTGCTCTGTTAAAAAAACTATGTAACAGAGATGCGGAGTTGATAGCCTTTAGAAAATTGAGGTGGTAAGAGTGATTGACTTAAGTAAATTCAGAGGAATTGCAGAAAGACTGTATACAGGTGGATGTAATGTTTATGAATACAAAGGCAATACCACCGGAGTAATAAAGCAACAGGAAACTTTAGTCTTTGAAAATGTGCCTTGCAGATTATCTTATAAGAGTAAAAACAGCAGTATAGAGGGTGATGTGGCAAGCAGTCCTGAACAGACTATTGTACTTTTTGTTGCACCAGATATTGATATTAAGCCAGGCAGTAAAATTACTGTTACACAAAATGGTGTTACAAGGGATTATAAATCAAGTGGTATCCCTGCTGTATATCAAACACATCAGGAAATTACTCTTGAATTGTTTAAGGGGTGGAACTGATGCCTGTAGATTGTGGAGAATTGGAAAAGTTTAGAGATAACTTGGGCAAAATGCTTAAGGATAATGATGCATTTATCAAATCGGTAACGCAGGAGCTTGCAAAAGAATTATTTGCTATGCTTATTAAAGCAACACCCGTTGATACTGGATACTTGAAAGAAAACTGGTATGTTGTTATTACAAAAGTAAGCGGAGGATATGAAGCTGAAATTATAAATAATACCGAGTATGCCAGCTATGTAAATTATGGACATAGACAGACCCCCGGAAGGTATGTTCCTGCTATTGGTAAGAGGCTTAAAAAGGGTTGGGTAGATGGTAAGTTTTTCATAGAGCTTTCTGTTGTAGAATTAAGAGGTAAGACAAGACCACTTATCGAAAATATGCTTGAACAACATTTAAAGGAGGCTTTCAAATGATAAATACATTAATTGAAGCTATTAGTGACAAGCTCCTTAGTTTGTTTGAGAACGGTGTTATATATACCGAGAAGGTATCTCAAAATTTTATAACACCGTCATTTTATATAAGGTGCATTGAGCACAGTGACAATATTCTTCTATCTGATAACAGGAGAAAGTCAACTACATTTGATATAGTTTATTTCCCTACTGAAAATTCATTGACAGCTCAGGAGGAAATGAACAATGTACTTGCTGTACTTGCTGAAAATATGCA
>DBGCRA010000133.1:0-27972 GCA_048359195.1 Candidatus Gallispira sp. | reverse complement strand
AATACTTGTTATGGGTATGGCTTATTTGTTTTTTGCGGAGCCTTTTGCACAAGCAAAGGGTATAGCTGTGGAGGGTGTCTTAAAAGCTGTTTGCGGCGTGATGGTAGTAAATGGTATACCGGAGGCCGTAATAGCAGGAGTTATTGCTTCAGCAGTATGTGCAGCCCTTATGTCAGCATTTAAGGAAAGATTTAATTAGTAAAGTTTGGAGTAGAAGTATGATTTTAGCAATAGATATTGGAAATACAAATATAGTTATCGGTTGTATAAGTGAGGGCAATGTTGAGTTTATGGCAAGGCTTTCCACTAACAGAATTAAGACAGAAGATGAGTATGGCGTTCAGATTATGAATGTGCTTAAGCTTTATGACGTGGACAGGAGAAAAATTGAAGGCGGTATTATATCCTCTGTTGTACCTCCTGTTTTAAGTGCCATTAAACTTGCCGTTAAAATGGTTATAGGCAAGGAACCCCTTGTTGTGGGTCCGGGAGTTAAGACCGGGCTTAATATACTTATGGATAATCCGGGAACAGTGGGAAGTGACAGAATAGTAAGTGCCGTAGCGGCTCTTACTATGTACAAACCGCCCATATTAATTGTGGATATGGGCACTGCCACAACTATTGATACAATTGACAAAAAAGGCAATTATGTTGGGGGATGTATTATGCCGGGAGTAAGTATAAGTTTACAGGCTCTTTCCTCAAATACGGCACAGCTTCCTGCAATAAGTTTTGAAAAGCCTAAAAGGGCTATTGGCAAGAATACTATTGAATGTATGCGAAGCGGTGTGGTTTTTGGTACTGCGGGAATGATAGACGGATGCGTTGAAAGAATTGAAAATGAGCTTGGTCAGAAGTGCAAAGTTATTATTACAGGCGGTTTAGGCAAAAACTTTGCTGAAATATGCAAGGGAGACTATGAATATGACCCTGAGCTTTTGTTAAAGGGACTTTATATTATTTATAACAAGAATAAATAGGAGGCATATTATGGATATTGTAAACGAAACCGTTAATCTTGCCGATAAAATTTCAGACAGTATTAAGGACAGTCAGATTTACAAGGATTACAGAACAGCACTTTCTAAAATTGAGAAAGATGCAGAATTAATGGAAAGAATCAGACAGCTTAAAATAAAGCATATAGACTTTGCAAATGACAGGATTAACGGTATTGAGGATTTTAACAAGGAAAAGTATATTTCACAGGAATTTTTTAAGGTAATGCTTAATGAAAATGCCAGAATATATTTTATGAATGAGGAAAAACTTGTAAATCTCATAGCTGATGTATATACAAAAGTGATAGAAAAGTGTGATCTTAATTTATTTGCATAGGAGTGTTTTATGGAGGGTTATATTAAGTCCGGCAGTGCCGGCATATATTATGAGGTTTTTGGTGAGGAAAATAAAGAGGCTCTTGTTCTTTTGCACGGAAATGGAGAAAGCGGAAAACATTTTAAAAAAATTATACCTCTTCTTTCCGATAAATATAAAGTTGTGGTAATAGACAGCAGAGGTCACGGCAATTCTGATTTTGGCGGTAGTCAGCTTTCTTTAGGTACAATGGCTGTGGATTTGGTAAATGTACTTGAAAGCCTTGGCTTAAATAAGGTTAATATTGTAGGCTTTAGTGACGGCGCCAATATTGCCATGCTGACAGCAATAAAAAACAGTGATGTTGTTAAAAAGGCTGTTCTTGTGGGAGGAAATTACAGCTTTTGGGGATTAAAGCCTATGACGGGTTTAATGGTTGCATTAGGCTATTACTGTAGTTTTTTGGGCGGATTTATTGATCCAAGAAACCGACTTAATAAGGAGTATTTTTCTCTTATGTTCAAAGAACCGAATTTAAAAAGAGAATCCCTTAAATATATTAAGGCACCTACCCTGGTTATAAATGGTGACAGAGATATGATTAAAATAAGTCACGCAAAGGCTATTGCCAAAACAATTCCCAATGCTGAGCTTAAAATTGTAAAGGGTGACCATTTTTGGATATATAGGAATCCTGAAGAAGCAGGGAGAATTATTAGGGAGTTTATTAAATAGATAAAGTTTTAATTGTGAATATGTATACCTGTTAAAAATTAACCTTAATTAAAAAAGCAGGGAAGTCAACATCCTACCGTTAGATTAATTTCTAACGGTTTTTTGTGTTTACATAAGTATCAATTAATTTGAATAAGGTTTCCTTTTCAAAGTCGTTTAATTTTTTAATCTTGTCGTTTAATTCAAGGTTAAGATAATTTGTATTTTCCGTTGAAATATTGTCAACAAGATAGCCTATATTACATTCTAAAAAATCAGCAGTTCGAGCCAATGTAGAAAGAGAAATTTTTGTTTTTCCTCTTTCTATCAGACTTACATATCCAACAGATACATCAAGATATTCGGCTAAATTTTCTTGAGTTTTATGCAGTTTTTTGCGTTGACCTTGTATTCGTTGTCCTATCAGTTTGAAATTGACTGACACGTAAATCACCTCCATATTTAAAATAACACTTATTTGCATGGCTAAACACAAACTTATAACTATAATTAGAGCTATAGATGTTGACAAATAAAAGTTTTAATGATAAAATCAACCTATAAAAAAGAAAAAAAGGGGGCGAATTTTAGCAATATAGCAATTTGAATCTAAAAACATAAACAGAAAAGGAGTGAGTTATTTTGAAAAAACTGAAATCATTTGTATGCTTATTATTAAGTATAATTATGACAATTCAAGCTATGGGCTTAGTATTAGCCTATGCAAGTAACGATTATTCTAATCACTGGGCAAAGGCTCAGATAGAAAATTTGCTTGATGATGGAATTATTACCGGTTACGGTGATGGTTTAATTAAACCTGATAACAATATTACAAGAGCGGAGTTTGTTACAATTATTAATAAACTTTTTAGTTATGGCAATAAGGCTGAGACTAATTTTGATGATGTTAACAGCGATGCGTGGTATGCAGATCAGTTCCTTATTGCAAAAAAAGCAGGTTACCTGACAGGTGATCAATATGGAAATGCAAATCCTCAGAATGCAATTACAAGAGCTGAGGTTTGTGTTATAGTATCTAAGATTTTAAATATTGATAATGTAAATAAAACCGATTTTACGGATGATTATATTATTCCTGGTTGGGCTAAGGGATATATTGGCGGTATGAGCAAATCAGGATTAATTATGGGTTATCCCGACGGCAGTTTCGGATATTCAAAAAATATAACAAGAGCAGAGGCTTTTGCAATAATAAATAATGTAATTGGAATAGAAAGCTTTGAAGCAACAACTGTGAAAACCTCAGCATATAATAAATCTGATGATAATGTAACTACTGAAGAAACTGTAGAAACTACAACAGTTAAAAAGACATCTTCTGGTGGCGGTGGTGGTGGCGGCAGTTCGTTATCCGCTATTGAATATACTGTTTCATTTGATTTAAATTATGAAGGTGCAACCGGTGCTCCGGCAAGCCAAACCGTAAAAAATGGAGGCAAAGCAATTAAACCTGTTGCACCGGTAAGAAATGGATATGTTTTTACTGGTTGGTTTACTAACACTACAGGCATAGAAACATTTGATTTTAATTCCTTAATATCATCTAATATTGTCTTGTATGCGGGATGGGTTATAAATTCTGAAGAATTGGATTCTGATGGAGATGGCGTTAATAATGCAATAGAGTCATTATTTGGAACAAATGATTCATTAGATGATACGGATGGAGATGGTCTTTCTGACTATGTTGAAATTTATATATCAGAAACAGATCCGTTATTAGTTGATACAGATGGAAATGGCATTAATGATGGAAATGAAGATTTAGATGGAGATGGACTTACCAATATAAGAGAAATAGAATTAGGTACAAATTTAGCGAAAATTGATACAGATTTAGATGATATTTCTGATTTTGATGAAGTTACCATTTATATGACTGATCCATGTAAATTTGATTCTGACGATGATGGATTACCTGACGGAGATGAATTATTGTTCGGATTAAATCCTCTTGTTCAAAAAACAGATGGTGTGACATTGGATTCTGAAAGAAAATTTGAACAAAATGTTAGTGAGGATAATATTTCTGAAGAAATATTGTCTGAGGATAATAACGCTATCCCGGCTTTATCTGTTGTAACAAATGGTAATGTAAATCGTTCTATATCAATAGATAAAACTAAATCCAGCGATTTTAGTGATAGTAGAGCTATAGTTGGAACGCCAATTGATATTAATGGTGCAGACTTATCTGATGCCACTATTTCGTTTGAATTAAGAGACTCTGCATCTCTATTTTCAGTGTTGGATACTGATACTGAGTATAATGCTAATTTAATTTGTTACTATGACGAAAATAATAATGTACAGTATCTTGAAACAGACTATGATAAAACAACCAATACAATTTCTGCAAAAATATCCAATGAAGGAACCTATTTTGTAATGGATGTAAAAGCGTTATTTAATGAATTAGGACTCAGCTTACCAACTATTGCATCATTAAGTTCCCCAGAGATTGCAGAATCTGTTGCTTTGTTTGATTTATCAGAAGATGAAGATGACGCTTCAAATAACAATAGTAGCAATTATAATTATGCAGAGGATTTGGTTGCCAGTGACGCAAGCGTTTCAATTCTTGACAGTAATGATTCCATCGAAGAATTTAGTGTATTTTCTATTAAAAATTTGTCAACAGATAGTGATGTTGCAGTTGCAAGCAGTGATACAGAAAAAATAACATTGGCTTCTTCTGGCACAATGGCTCAGGCTGATATTGTGTTCATTATAGATACAACAGGTTCAATGAGTGATGAGATAAATAATGTAAAAAACAATGTGGGCTATTTTGTAGACACATTAAAAGAAAAAGGCATATCTGCCGGCTTGGCATTGGTAGAGTATCGAGATATTGAAGTGGATGGATATGATTCAACAAAGGTTCATAAAAATGGGACATCAAATTGGTTCTATGATATGAATGCATATAAAAATAAAATAGATTCTGCATTATACGCTGATGGTGGTGGTGATACACCTGAATGTGTTGTGGATGCTTTAGAGACAGCAAGATTACTTGATTTACGTGCTTCTTCTGGTAAAATATTTATTTTGGTAACGGATGCTGATTACAAAGAGGACAACAGATATGGAATACCATCTATGTCAGCGGAAATTGAATTACTTAAGAATGCAGGAGTAAATTGTTCTGTTGTTACCACATCTTACGAAAAAGATATTTATTATAATTTGTATGTTAGCACTGGTGGTATATATGCTAATATCTATGGTGATTTTTATAATGAATTAATGGCATTAGCTGATAAGATTGGTGATGATATAGTAGGTGATGGTTATTGGATTTATCTGCAAGGACCTGTTCCGGTTCCTGTTAGATTGAATGAAGCACCTTATTATGGCAGTACTGTTGATACAGACGAAGATGGCATACCTGATGTCAATGAATTAGATGATGTTAATCCAACGGGAGAGGTTAATCTTGACGAATTAATTACTAAAATAAGTAAAGGTGCCATCACTGATACATCATATGGTGTAGTCAAAACATATAAATATAAAAGTAGTCCTGTAGAAACTGATACAGATTTTGATGGTATAGATGATACAGAGGATATTTTACCTAGAGATAAAACTTTCAAAGGAATTATGCATTATCAGGAAGATGGCAAAAATAAAACATGCGATGTTGATTTTGCTATGGATTATAGAAATTTGATTGATGGCGATAATACAAATTATTCTCAAGAATTATCAAAATTATCTATTCTTTATGCATCTGATGTTTATGATAATTTGTATGTTGAGTTTACAAAGGGTGCATACGGTGGAAGCGACAATGGTGTAGAATTTGGACAAACATTAGGTCTGAAGGATGCGCAATATATTGCTATTAAGAGTGATGATTATTCAGAAGATAAGGATGATATAACTGATTTCTTTGTTGGTCACAGAAATATAAACTATAATGGTGAAAATAATGAAGTAATTGTTGTTTCAGTCAGAGGTACTAATGGAACTAATTCTGAATGGTCAAGTAATTTTGATGTTGGAGCGGATACAACAGAATATTACAATATGACCGGAAGCCATTCAGGCTGGAATGATAAATCAAATCACAAAGGATTTGATGTTGCTGCTAATCGTGTTAGGGAAAAATTGAATGAGTATATAAGTAAATATGTCGATTCAAGTGCTCAAAAAAGCATATTAATAACAGGTCATTCAAGGGGTGCTGCAATTGCAAATATTTTAGGAAAGTATTATGAAGACAATGCCTCATATCAATCATATGTGTATACTTTTGCAACACCTAATAGTACTACATCTGATAATGCTGATAACTATAAAACGATTTTTAATATAGTTAATGAGGATGATATTATACCATATCTTCCAATTTCTGAGTGGGGGTTCAAGAATTATGGTATTACAAAATCTATAAGTATAGCAAAAAATTACGAGAATAGATTTGGAAAAGCAGAAGAAGGCACATGGGAATGGTTAATTGGCAAAGATTACAATAACGATGGTGGTACTAAAAGAACATTGAAAGCTTTTGCAAATATTTCTGATACTAGAGAGGATTTATATAAATTGGATTCTGGCAGTGATGGAAAAGTATGGGAGAATAATATTGGTCACGTAACTCGCAAGGGTGCAGAAGATGAGATGGTGGAATTAAATAAAACCTTAGAAAATGAAAAACTGCTAAGATTCTGTAATACCTATGTTGTAGGCGGTGGCTTATTATACCACGTGGAAATAAATTATTGTCCGGCATATTTAATGCAATCACTTTCAAATATGACAACAGGTAAAGGTCCGCTCTTAGGACATGATGTAAAAGGTAAATATGCATCTGCCAAGGCGTCATTTGTAGCTTCCAGTGGAAAAGTGATAGTTGGTGGTATGACGCACCCCCATATGCAACCTACATATTATTTGATTGCACGTAATAATTTTGAAAAATTAAGTTGAGTTAGTGAAGTATTATGAAAATTTTAATAAAGACAATTTTTATAATGATAGTTCTCTATGTAGTTCAATTTATTGTAATACCTATGATATTTCCACAGTATTATCCTCGAAGCAATAATGCCTATTGTATATATATGATTACTTTCTGTATCATATGTATATGTGGAATATTTATTACAAACAAAAAAATAATTAATTGGCTTATGGCTGATGCATTTTATGTTATTTTGATAATTATGTATTCCAATAATGGTGCATATGGAATAGGTTTAAAAGGTATCTCTTTAGATGGATTGCAATCAAGTTTTTCACAATCGGTGTTATATATTGATGTATGTATATTGTTCGTGGTTTTGTTTGTTCTTCAATTATTAATAATGGGTATCGTGAAAATTGTAAGAAAATAATATTGTTTTACAAAATAGGAATTAATAATTAGTACGAAAGGGACGGTAAATAAAATACCGTCCCTTTTGCATATCCCCAAAAAATTGACCCAAACAGGTCAAATTTTTATTATGTATTAAGTTATGTATTAATTTATAAAGTGATCTTTTATCGCAACACTAAGCTTTTTATAAAGCAGGAATGTAAGAATTGACGTAACACCATATTTAAATAAATTAAATGGTAATATTGAGCAAAGCATAAGTGTAAACAAATCCTTTACAAAAGGATTTGTCTGTGCACTCATAGCAACAATAGCCGGTATATCAAATCCCATAAGCCTGCCGTAAACCGGAAATGTTATTGTAGTATTAATAATAACGGCAAGTATACTTGTTATTACCGTACCTACGGCAAGACTTATAACAGCACCCTTTTTTGTTTTTAGCCTGTGGTATATTATTACAGCAGGCAGCATATAGCCTATGCTGTATAAAAAGTTTGCCAATTCACCTATTCCGAATGTTGTTGTACCGTTAAGGACAAAATTAATAAGTATTTTGATAAGAGATACAAAGGCACCGTTTACAGGTCCCATTATAAATCCGCCCAATATAACAGGAAGTTCGGAAAAGTCCATTTTGATAAATGGAGGTATAAAGGGCAATGGAAATTCAAGAACCATAAGTACTCCGCTTATTGCGCCAAGTACGGCGGTTAGTACCAGCTTTTTGGTTGAATTTTTATTACTTTGTGCCATTTGTATTCAGCTCCTATTCTGTTCTGTATCCTGTTACTTCATTAGCAAGCATCCATTCCATTTTACAGTCCATAAGATATTTTATTACATCATTTTCCTTACCGTAAATACTCTTGTATAAAGACTGTGTTTCAAAAAGGTCATTGTAAGTAAGATATGGGTAATCCACCATTGTATTTGTGCCTGCCATATAATAAAGCGCATAGTTAAGGTTATTGTTTGCAAGTACCCACTGATCCTTTGAATCCTCTACGGCAAGAAGCATTTTGTCGGCAAGCTCCTTGTACTTTTCTTCCCTTGTTGTTTGATAAAGAGTATAAAGCACATTTAATTCAGCAAGCTGATGATTAAGTGATACGTGGGTTCTGTAGTGCTCATAGTCATATCCGTAATCTTCAACAAGCCAGCCGCCGTTTTTTGTTTCATAGTGATTATCAGTGGCATGGTCAATAAAATATTCTGCATATCTGCATACAGCCATTAAGAAATCATCGTTGTTGTATCTCTTGTAGGCATTAATAAGATTTACGGCAAAGTCTGTATTGAATCTTGTGTCATAGAAGTTTGCACCAATATTAAAGTCCTCTGAAAGCCAACCTGACTTAGGTCCTGTTGCCCAATAGCCAAGCTCGTTTTGATTTTCCATACAGGTGTATGTGAAAACATAGCCTAAATCATAAGCGGCAAGAAAATCACCGTATTTTGTCATACTTGCACCTGCATAGTTTGATGGCTGTCTGTAAAGCATGGTTTCGCTGTATGGTATATAATTATAAGGAATCTGGAAATAATATCCGTCCCATGAAAAACGTCTGCCGTCAGCAAGCTCCTGCTTAAGGACATTAAAGTGATTAATGTTGTTCCAATCGGCAAGCTTATTTTCTGTTGAAAGAAGATACCATATTTCACCTACGTAATCTTGGTCAAATGGAAAAGTGTAAGTGACAGACAATGTATCATCGTCATTAATTGTAATTGAAACAGGTTCTTCAAGGTCAGGATTATATTCCCGGGTGTTGTTTTCAAACTTATTGTTGGTATATACTGACGGGATACTTATAATAAGAGCAGCTTTGTCAGTATCTATAAATAATGTTTGCTTTTCAGTGTTAAGAGGATTCTGTGACATATACCAGTCATTTGTTTCGGAAGAAACATATCTCATTTCAAATGTTGAACCGGGTATTGTAAGAGTTTCGCTGTATCTTTCCTCTTTGGTTGTGTTGAAGTTGTATCTTTTAATGGTGAATACGTCTTTATTAATGAAGTTAAATGTTTTTTCTTTTACTGTTCTCTCAGCATCATTAAATATAACTTCTTCCTTTATTTCAGGCTCTGTTATTGCTTTCCACTTATCCTTAAATGTATTTTTTACAACATTATAGGCTTCAAGGGCATTGCCTGTTAAAGGATTGCCGTTTTTGTCAACGGGATTGTCAGTGTAAACATTTGTGTTAATGGTTGTAATTTCAATATCAGCCTCATATTTTGATTTGTCAAAAGCTGTTGTTGTTTCAGTTGGCTTTTCGGTAGTAACCTCAGTAGTAGTTGTGGCAGTTGTCTTTTTCTTCACGCTTCTTGTTGAAGAGGATACATAAGACCGGTAAGTTGTAGTTTCAGTTGGCTTTTCGGTAGTAGCCTCAGTAGTTGTAGTCGTAGTAGTTGTTGTGTAGGGTTGAGTTGTACCTTTAATAGTTCTAGCAAATGAATTTACTGTAAAAACCGTTGATGCCAACGAAGCTGTCAGGGTTGCTGTTATTGCAAGCCATGCAGTTAGTTTTTTCATATTAATTCACTCTCCTGTATAAAATTTTACATCAAATATAATTATAGCAAAAATTTTATGGTTTTTATATTACAATATAATTAAAAAATTATAAAAGCAAAGGCTTTGCCGTTTTTATTTGCTGTTGCTTTTTGAATTGTTATAAATAAAAATGGCAACAGATGCACCGCATATAATAAAATAGCCAATAACACTGTAAATATCAGGTATCTGGTTGAAAAGGAAGAAACCCAATGCTGCTGAAAATATAATCTGTGTATAGTCATATATTGAAATTTCCTTTGCAGGAGCATTTGAATAGGCTGCGGTTATTGTAAACTGACCTCCTGCTGCAGCAACACCTGCAAGGAGCAGATATATAAGCTGCCATGTTTCCATTGGCTCATATCCTGTTATTACCCGGGGAAGTACTGCTATACAGCTGAAAGCCGAAAAGAAGAAAACAATTAAAGGACCTTTTACTCCTCTTTGTCCAAGGGCTCTTACGGCAGTATAAGCCGCACCTGCGCCAAGACCGCCTATTGTGCCCAAGAGAGCAGGAAGTATGGCTGTTATTTCAAGAGTAGGTTTTATTATGAAAAGACTGCCTATAAAAGCTGCAATTACACATAAAAATTGCATAATTTTTGGCTTTTCCTTTAAAAATAGCATTGAAAATAATATTGCGAAAAAAGGCGAAAGTTTGTTAAGCATTGATGCGTCTGACAGGTTAAGATGGTCAACGGCATAGAAGTTACCCAGTATACCTATTGTGCCCATTAGGGAACGCAGTATTAAAAGAGGAATATCCCTTTTATTGTATTTTATGCCTGTTTTGTTTTTAAATAGTATAAATGCAGCCATAAGCATTGCTATAAAATTTCTGAAAAAACTTTTTTGCATTGTAGGTAAATCCCCTGAAAGTCTTACAAAGCAGTTCATAAGGGCAAAGCAAAATGCTGAAATTATAATATAAAATATTGCCTTTTGTTTTTTTGACATTTTTCTACCTCCAAAAAGGCTGTTCAAAAAGAACAGCCTAAATAAATCCTTTATTTGTTTGTAATCTCATCAAGATTTAAAATACCGCCGATTTTTAATCCGCCTAACTGAATGGCTGCGGTTTTTGTTTCTCCGTCCCAGCTTACATTTGCATTAAGGGATTCGCCAACAGCTCTTAAAGGGAGCATAAATCTGCCGTCTATAATCTGCTGAGGAACATCAGGTGTAATTTGTGTACCGTTATATGTGAAATAGCTTTCGCCATTTGTCATTACAACCTGATTTTCGCCTTTTGTAAGAGTGGCTGTCTTGGTTTCATTATCCCATTCAACCGTATAACCCAACTTTTCAAATACACCTCTTACAGGTACCATTGTTCTGCCATCAACTATAACACCTTCCATATCAACAGGTATACCGTTTACTGTGACATTTACTCCGCCTGAAGCAAATACATTAGCTGCCATAATTAATGAAGCAGCAATTACAGATAAAAATTTTTTCATTTGGTTTTCCTCCTTTATTTGGTAGCAGCCTTTATGATTTCCATAACTGATTTAATGCCGTCAGCTGCCTGTGATTTTTCCATATTTTCAATATATGTATTTCTGTTGTTGTACACATTGTTAATTGTGTCAAAAAGGCTTCCTTTAGTCATTTTTTCCTCATCCAAAACTTCGGCAAAGCCCTGACTCTTAAAGCTCTTTGCATTTAAAATCTGGTCGCCTCTGCTGGCATTTAAGCCTAAAGGTATAAGGAGCATAGGCTTATGCAAAGCTAAAAATTCACATATAGCATTTGAGCCTGCTCTTGATATAACCATATCTGCCGCTGCAAGTAAATCGGGAAGTTCTTCTGATATATATTCAAACTGTACATAGCCTGTTTTGTCTTTAAGACTTTCATCAAGATTTCCTTTGCCGCATAAGTGAATTACATCATACTTGGGCAAAAGTTTGCTTAAAAGCTCTCTTATGGAATTATTTACCTTAACCGAGCCTTGAGAACCGCCCATTATAAGTATAACCGGTTTATTGCCGCTGAAGCCGCAAATATCAAGTCCTTTTTGTTTGATGCCATTAAAAAGAGAATCTCTTATAGGTGTACCTGTGTAAATACCCTTATTGTCCTTAATATGCTTTACTGCCTCGGGAAATGTTGTGCATACTGCCGATGCAAAAGGCATAGCAAGTTTGTTTGCAAGACCGGGAGTAATGTCAGATTCGTGACATACAATATTTACTTTATTCATAGCTGAGCCTATTACTACAGGAACAGCTACAAAGCCTCCTTTTGAAAATACAACATCAGGCTTGATTTTTTTAATAAGCTTTTTAGCTTGAAAAATTCCTTTGCATACTTTAAATATATCGGAAAAATTTTTTTTATCCAAATATCTTCTTAATTTACCTGAGCTTACACCGTAGTATGGTACATTGCAGGATTTAATAAGCTCTTCCTCCATACCGCCTTTACTGCCGATATAGTATACTTCATAACCCGCCTTCTGTAAATGGGGTATAAGGGCGATATTGGGTGTAACATGACCGGCTGTGCCGCCTCCTGTTAAAACTATTTTCTTCATATTATGCCTCCAAAAATATTATAACCTAATTATATAACCATAAAACAGCAATGTCAACAAATAAGTAAATGAATAAATTTACAGTAAAAATAGTGAAATATAATGTTTTTTTATGTTGAAGAAATTATGAAAATGTGTTATTTTTATTGTATAGACATAAAGGAGGAAATTATGATATGAAAAGATTTATAAGTATTTTGTTGTCAGCTGTAATGATTCTGTCCTGCCTATGTTTTGCAAATGCGGGCAATGAGGGTGTTTACGGCGATGCTGACAATAATGGAAAGGTTGAGATTACAGACGTATCTGTAGCATTAAGAAAGGTTCTTACGGGTGTATCAATGCCTGTTGAGGCAAATTCCGATTATATGAAGTATATGGACCTGAATAGTGACGGACTTTTCGATACTGCTGATGTGGCAGAAATACTGCAAATGGTTCTTGACAGTCAATATCGCCCTTCAGGTGTACCTGAAACGGATATAACTACGGAAGAAACAACAGAAACAACTACAGAAGCCGTTACGGAAACAACTACAGAGGCTGAAATTCAGGGTATAAGCTGGAATATGAGTGAGCCTGAATTTGTAAATATTCAAAGCCCTATTACATCAAATAAAACCATAAACGGTCTTAATTTATATGCAACTAATGAAAAACCTATGAATATGTTTGCGGCAGAAGAAACCGTAAATGGTGTAAGCTATACAAATGCCCTTAATTTAGGCGGTGCCGGAAATACAACTTACAGAGCAGTTTCATTTGAAATTGAAGGTGACAATAAAATCGATGTAGTAATTAAGTCAAGCGGTACAACTGAAAGAGTTCTTAACATTGCCGATGAAAATGGAAATATTTTATATACATTTCCTGCGACAACAACTGCTGCAAGATACAGCTTTAATGTAAACTATACAGGCAGTATATTTATGTATTCAGCAGGAAGCGGTATTAATATTTATGAAATTATTTTAAACGGCGATACTCCTTTACCTGAAACAACTACAGAGGCAACTACTTCAAATGTTACTGAAACAACTACAGAAACTACAACATTTAATGGTGATACTTCTGATGGTGTTGTTGTAGATAATTTTGATGATTTTAAGACAGAAATTGCAAAGAAGAACAACAAGATTTATGTTAAGGGCACAATTATGTGTACAGAAAATGTAAAGCTTTCTCTTTCAAATGCAAATACTGAAATTTACGGCTTAACAAATGAAGACGGTACAGCAGCTACTCTTGACTTTGCTCCGTTCAGAGACAGTCTTACAAAGAGAGGATCAGGCGGTACAGGGCTTACAATGAGCGGAAGTTATTATACATTCAGAAATATTATTATTCAGAATGCAGGTGACTGCGGTATAAGAATTACAGGATCCGGTGCAGGATATTCTACATTTGAAAACTGTGTATTCAGATATAACAACAATTCAGGTGTATCTGTTACAAACGGCGGTTCACACAATACATTCCGCTTTGTGGACAGCTATAGGAACGGCGACCTTGTTCAGAAAAACGGCGCTGATGCAGATGGTTTTTCTGTAAAGCTTAATGCGGGTGCTGAAAATAATTTCTATAACTGCCGAGCTTGGGAAAACAGTGATGACGGCTGGGACAGCTATGACAGAGGCACACCATATATAGGAAGTGTTGAATATGTTGAGTGTCTTGCATGGAATAACGGTAATCCTTATGTATTTACAGGTGAGTATGACTATGAGCACGGTTTTGCGCTGGACAAAAATCTTCTTTATGTACAGGCTGTATTAGAGAATTATCCTGATTTTGAAGAGCAGTATAATGCTCACAGCATAACAAGCTGGCCTCAGGTTACAGTTAAGCTTTTAGGCACAAGCAATAATTATGCCAATATTCACAGTACAAGTTGGGCAGGTAATCCTAACGGCTTTAAGTTTGGCTCAGCCGAAACTCCAAGCAGTTCATACAGGTATATTAAGAACTGTATAGCTTTTGACCATGAAAATACTCCTAACCAGACTCCGGCAAAGGGCTTTGACCAGAATAACGGTTATGCACAGTATGATATTGAAAATGCTTTAAGCTTTAATAACGGTCAGAATTATTGGATGGACAGAATGAAAGCAAAGTCAGCCAATGGTGTGTTCTACAGCTTTAATAGTGGTATGGAGGACGCTCCGGGCGACTTAAGCTTAACTTATCCCGATGATGCAAAGCAGGCTGAACTTCAGCAGAAGGTTTATGATTACAGAGATATGATTTACAGTTATGTATACAATAATAAAATTCCGGGAGAGCAAATTTGCGATGTGTTTTAATTAATAGGGGCGGACACCTTTAAGGTGTCCGTTTTTTATGTAATTTTTTATAAAAATTACATAATATTTCTTTCATTTTAAAAAGTTTTATGGTACAATTAACTATATATAAATTCAGAAAGGAGACTTTTTTTATGAGGAAAAGACTTACAGCCTTAGCTATGGCTATGGTTATGATTTTCAGCCTTTCAGGTGTAAATGTTTTTGCCAGATACAGTGTAGAGGACGGAAGCTACAACTATCGCAAGACAGAAGACCTTGAGGCTAGTGTTGAAGGAGAAAAGGTTGTTATTACATGGCCTGCCGTTGATAAAAGCGGCAACCTTATTAATGCCAACCCTCTTGAGTCCAATTCTGCTTATGGTGATCCAAAGGGCGGCTGGACTTATCCTACACAGGGTATGATTATTGAGTATCCCAATTGGCTTATTGACGGTACTCATACAGCGAACCCAACACAGCTTAATACAGGTGAATGCAGGATTTTATTTGGTATGACAGACAAGGCTACAGATTATCCTGTTGTGTGTGTTGACCCTCTTACAAATGAAAAGATTAAGGATGCTTATATTGATGACACTGTAGTTGCCGAAAACTTTGCAACTGCTTATAAGATTGAGTATTCAAAGGACGGAGTTAACTGGACTACTGACCATATTATGACAACAGTTAATCATGGCAAGAAGCTTTACAGATACCAGGAGGACGGAAGCTTCAAGCCTGATGCAAGAAATACATTTTTCCTTGAAGATCAGTATGTTGAGGCTCTTACAGGTAATCTTGAAGAAGATACTGAATATCAGATAAGAGTTACTGCTACAAATGCAGCTAAAACTACTGAGAATTTTAAAGAATTTACAACAACTATAACAACTCCAAAGGGTGCTGTTAAGTATCCTGCTTTCCCTACGGTTGAAGGCGGCGGTACATATTCACAGGGCGGCAGAGGTACTGCTGATAAGCCTGCTGATGTTTATGTTGTAACTAATTTAACTGACAGCGTTTCTAATCCTCAGCCCGGCTCTTTACGCTACGGCTTATTGAGAAAGGATAGAGCTGACGGTAACACTGAATATCCAAGAATTATTACTTTTGCGGTAAGCGGTGTAATTAACATTGACCCTGAAGCTTCAAAGAGTGCCAGAAGATTTAATATCGGCAGCAATACTACCATTTTAGGTCAGACTGCTCCGGGTGAGGGCATTACTGTTTACGGCGGCTCTGCTAAGTTCAGCGGTGAAAATATTATTGCAAGATATATCCGCTTCCGTTTAGGTGAGGGATATGACCAGGATGCAGCTACAGCTACAGGTGAAAATATTGTAATTGACCATTGTACATTTAGCTGGGGTGTTGATGAGTGCTTTACCGCTAAGGAAATAATTAATTCAAGTATTCAGTATAATATTATTGCAAGCAGCTTGGCTTTCCCTAACAAGACAGGTATCAATAATACTGATGCTGAGGTTATTTCAGGAGAGAGTGAGGCTAAGCACGGTATGGGTTCAATACTTAACGGCTCTGATGTAACTTATACTCATAACCTTTGGGCTAACCATGGTACCAGAAATCCAAGATTTGAGGGCGGATTTACATATAATAACATTACGTACGGCAATAAGCTTGAATTTTCTAACAATGTTATTTATAACTGGGGACATAATTCAGGCTACGGCGGCGAAAGAGGCAGCGGCAATACCAATATGATTGGTAATTACTATAAGCCGGGTCCCAATACTCTTGAAAAGGTTAATACAAGAATATTTGATGTAGACGGAACCACAAGCAAGTATTATTTTAAGGACAATATTATGACATCAAGTGATGATGTTACTGCTGATAATACACTTGGTTTTTATGAAATTTCTGCTGCAACAACTCTTTCTGATCCTGTTGAACTTCAAATTCCTTATAGTGCTACAAGTGCCAAGGATGCTTATGCGGCTGTATTAAATGAAGCCGGTGCAAGTTATGCAAGAGATGCACAAGATGCAAGACTTGTAATAGAAGTTTTAGGTGGTAGAGGTCACTATATTAATAATGAATTTGAGGCAGGTGGTATTAGTGCTTCTTTTGAATCTGTACAGGGACCAACTGATACTGACCTTGACGGTATTCCTGATGAGTGGGAAACTGCTCATGGTTTAAATCCTAATGATGCAAGTGATGCTTCTATTATTTCAACTGATGAAACAAAGCCTTACTGTGGTTACACAAATGTTGAAATTTATGCTAATGACCTTTTAGGCGAGTGGGGAGAAAAAATAGACTATAATGGTCATATAGGCGTAATGATGGATTATTCTATATGGCTTGCAAATATATTAAAAGATCAGGAAGTTATAGGTGGTAAGGATAGTACAAATGTAAATCTTGTTAAGGGAGAAACATATAAAGCTGAAATTACTGCAAGAACTACTGATTTGTTTGAAGACAAAGTTACAAAATATGAATTGCTTTTAAATGATAAAGTAATTGCTTCAGTAACAGATGAAGGATTATCATTTGGATTATTAGGTGGCGGATTCAATGGTTTGGATTTTGATATTCCTGATGATGTTGAGGAAGGTAGATATTATCTTTCTGTTGTTATGACAACCAGTAAAGATGTTAAGAGAATTTCTCAGACTGTTCCTGTTACAATTCTAGGAAAAGCAGGAAATAATAATTTAGATGGCTTTACTTCAATTGATATTGGTAATGTTGGTATTGAAGGTGAAGATAATTATGACGAAACTGCAAACGAACTTATTTCCACCGGTGCAGGTCATATTGGTATTCTTAACACAAGCTCAAATCAGGCTCCTGATGCCTTCCACTTTAATTATAAGGAAGTAACAGGTGACTTTACATTTACTGCTCAGGTTGACAATTTAGCAAAGATTGACTATATGCAGCAGTCAGGTCTTATGGTAAGAGCAAGCCTTGATACTACAAGTGAGTTCTATATGCCTTCTCTTACATATATTAAGGGTGAGGACTATGAAGGCTTAACTGATATAGCAAGCAACAGTGTTAAGGCTAAGAATATCAGAACTATGGTAAGAACAACTGATGGCGGTACTGTTTCTTACACTAATCATATGCTTGGTATTGCGGCAGTAAAAGATGGTCAGGAACCAAACCATGGTTGGGCAAGAATTGAGAGAAAGGGTCAGGTTATTACACTTTCTGCTTCTCTTGACGGTGAAACATGGTATACTATGGATACATATACAACTACATTACCTGAAACAGCTTATGTAGGCTTTGCCACAGATGCTGCTCAGGATACAATGTCACTTGTAAGATATAATGTAACTAAGTTCAGCAATATTTCTCTTGAGGTTGAAGCTGTTGTGTCAGGCAGTGGTGATACTGACAGTGACGGACAGATTACTATTCTCGATGCGGAAAGAGTATTGCATTACACATTATATCCTGAAAAGTCAGATATGACTACACAGGAAATTGAAAATGCTAAGGTTTCAGGCAGAAATACAATTACATCTTATGATGTTGCTCAGATTTTACAGAAGGCTCTTGATTCAACTTATGAGTTTGTTCAAAGATAAGTGTTGATTAGCACCCCGATTGTTTCGGGGTGTTTTTCATAAAATTGAGGCATAAATTTTGAATTTTTGAATAAATAAGTATAATAATTATGTTAAAATATGAAAAAACTAAGGAGTACTGCTATGTTAGACAAAGTAAGAGCCACAATAAAAAAATACAATATGCTTTCCATGGGTGACAGCATTGTTATAGGTGTATCGGGAGGTGCGGACTCTGTTTGTCTTACAGATGTATTAAACTCGTTAAAGGATGAATATAGTCTTGACATTACCCTTGTACATATCAATCACAACATAAGGGGTGAGGAGGCACAACGTGATGAGGATTTTGTAATATGCCTTGGAGAAAAGTATGGCAATAATGTCAGGGTGTTCAGCTATCAGGTTGAGGAAATGGCAAAAAATGAGGGGCATACCGTTGAAGAAATGGGAAGAAAGCTAAGATACAAGGCTTTTTATTCCGTTGCGGGCAAAAAGGGCAAAATTGCCGTTGCTCATAACTTAAATGATAACTGCGAAACTATGCTTATGCGATTTTTCAGAGGTACGGGTATTAAAGGCTTAGGAGGTATTTCAGCCTCAAGGGACAGAATTATAAGGCCGCTTATTAATACGGACAGGTCAGAAATTGAAGCATACTGTAACCAAAAGGGACTTGAATACTGTACTGATTCCACAAACAATATTGAGGAATACACCAGAAATAAAATAAGGCTTAATATTATTCCTATGATTAAAAAGGAATTTAATGAAAATATTGCAGTCACCATGGCAAGAACTGCGGAGCTTATGGCTGATGAGGACAGCTTTATGGAGAGTCTTGCAAAAAATGCATACAATGAATGTGAAATTGAGCCTAAAAGAATAGCTATTGACAGGCTTTTGACTTATGATAAAGTAATTCAAAGGCGTATTGTGAGAATTGGTTTTATAGATTATTCGGCAGATTTACATGATATTTCTTATGACCACGTTGAAAATGTTTTGGCTCTGTGTCACAAGGAAAGCGGCAGAATAATAGAACTGCCTAATGGACTACGGGCGTCAAAAGAGCATAATACAATACTTTTTTCAAAAGTTAATAATGATAGTGATTTTTGCTACAATATTAAAATAGGTGAAAAGTATACATTTAATGATATTGGTTTAGGAATACTCATTTCTAAAGAAAAATATGAAGGAAATGAAAAAAATTTATATACTATTTCTTTGGATTATGATAAAATAAATATGAACCCGATTCTCAGGGGCAGAAAGACAGGTGACAAGATCAGTCTTTACGGAGGAACAAAAACGATAAAAAAACTTTTTATTGATGAAAAGGTACCATTGAGCAAAAGAAACAGTATTCCCCTTCTTGCTTTGGGCAATGACATTGTTTGGATAAAGGATATGAAGACATCTTCTTATTTCAAAGCCTCTGAGGATAGTAAAAATATTATATATCTATATCTGTGGGAGGTTTAACAAATGAAAGAAAGAGTTACAACTCTTATTAGTGAAGAAAAGTTAAAGGCAAGAGTTCAGGAGATTGCTAAGGAAATTACGGAATACTACAACGGTGAAGAGGTTAAGACCGTATGTGTTTTAAAGGGTGCCGTTATGTTTATGGTTGACCTTGTAAAGAGCCTTGATTTACCTGTTAAATTTGACTTTATGGATGTTTCAAGTTACGGAAATTCCACTGAATCAAGCGGCAGTATTAAGATTTTGAAGGATTTGGATGATCCTATTGAGGGTGAAAATTTACTTATAGTTGAGGATATAATTGACAGCGGAAGAACTCTTCACTATCTTATGGACTATTTAAAGAGTAAAAAACCTAAGTCTATTAAGCTTTGTACACTTTTTGATAAGCCTGACAGAAGAGAGTTTGACGTCCATGTGGATTGGACAGGCTTTGATATTCCCGATGAATTTATTGTAGGCTATGGTCTTGATTATGCCCAGAGATACAGAAATTTGCCTTTTATAGGTGTTCTTCATTTTGATGAGGATTAATAGATTGATTAATATTTATATGCGGTGACAGTTTTGTTGCTGCATATTTTTGTAATTTTGTATAAATTTATTATGTAAATATTTATTAATTTTCACCATTAGAAAAAATATATAAAATTTGATATAATTATAATATGCTTAGGAAGTCTGCCTCTGGCAGGCTCTTATTTTTTTTGAGAGGTGAATTATATGTACAATGTTAATGATACGGTTCTATATGGCAAGCAGGGAGTATGTGTAATTAAAGATATTGTGAGGGAAAATTTTTCCGGGAAGCCTTTGGACTATTATTATCTTAAGCCTGCTTATAATGAAAGTACCGTTATATATGTGCCTGTTGAAAACAAGGAGCTTGTAGGTAAAATGAAAAAGGTTCTTTCCTCAGATGAAATAAATGACCTTATTAAAGATGTAAAGAAAAGGAAACCAATATGGTATGATAATGAAAAGGAAAGAAAAGAAAAATTTAATGCTATTATTACAGGAGGCGACAGAAAGGAAATATTACAGCTTATAAATGCTCTTTATATTAATAAGCAGGAAAGAGAAGCTATGGGAAAGAAAATGTATGCCGGTGATGAAAAGCTTATGAGAGAGGCAGAAAAGCTGATTTATGAGGAGTTTGCCACAGTGCTTAATATTAAGCCTGATAAAGTGGTGGATTATATTGTAAAAAAATTTGAGGAAGTATAAAGAATTTTAAAATGTAAAAGTTAATATTAAAAGAACCTGTATTAAGAATAAAAGCCTAATACAGGTTTTTTGTTAATATTCAGAAATATCAATACTTAAAATTATTACATCTTCTATAGGTTTATCAAACTCGTTTATATCTACAGCGGCAATTTTATCTACAACATCCATACTTTCAATAACCTGACCGAAAATGGTATAGCCATAGTCAAGGTAAGGATAACCGCCAAGTTCCCGATATGCCGTCATAACATCATCAGTATAAAAGTCACCGTAAGATATATCAGTACCATCGATTTTATCATTTTTAATTTCATCTATTATTTTGGAATATTCAGATACATTGTTGCCCTGAACAATATAAAACTGACTCCCGTTGCTTACGCTGTTGCCTGAATTTGCCATACACAGGGCACCCCTGAAATGTCTTAAATAAGGTGTAATCTCATTTTCAAAGGATGTTCCCCATATACTTTCGCCTCCTGCACCTGTAGCGGTAGGGTCGCCGCTCTGAATCATAAAGTCATTTATAACTCTGTGGAATGTTACATTGTTATAATAGCCCTGTTCTGCAAGGGTAACAAAGTTTTCAACTGCCTTTGGTGCATATTCAGGGAAAAATCTAAACTTAATATTACCGTAATTTGTGTGCATTGTTGCAATAATTTCTCCTTTTTCAACAGTTGTAAGCTGTGGCAAAGGTGCCTTTGTAATTGTAATGGTGTTGTTTTCATAACCTACACTCATATTAAAGCCCTCTGCTATGGCTCTTACCGGAACATAAGCAATATTGTTTTCAATAAATGCGGGAGCATCGCCTGTCTTATTTATGCCGTTTACGGTTATTGTGTTGCTGCCTATAGGTACAATTATGGTTGATACGCCCTTTCTAAGTATTGCAGATTTAGCGAATGAATCCCATTCAACTTCTGCATTTAATACTTTTTCTCCGGTTTCCCTTAAAGGGAGAAAACTCCTGCCTTCAACTATTTTTACGGGATTTTCAAGACTTATGCTGTTTCCGTTTGAAATTATTGCAGTTTCTGCAGCAGAAACAGAAACCGTCATTGTAAGTGCTGAAATTATTGTAATTATTACTTTTTTCATATTAATCTCCTATGCGTTTATTATTTATTGTAACATATAAATAATAAAAAGTCATTGGTTTTTTGATACTGAAACAATAAATTTTCCGTTTTCAATGCTTAGTTCGACATAATTACTTTCGCTGTTTATACATTTATACAGTTTGCTTGTTTCAGTTTCATTATACCCAAGTTCAGCAAGAAGATTTTTATAATTTCTTATTTGAGCATCGGTTACGTTATTTTTGTCGTAAATATAGTCAGTAGTATAATTATTTTGGGATTTTTCAATATGTTCAATGTGATAAACCTTACCAAAGCTGTATACGTCGGAAAAACTATAGGTTCTGAACAGTTTACTGCGGTAGCTGAAAATAAGAATATTGCCTATTAATACTATAATAATAATGGATATAATTCCATCTTTCCATGAAAGTCCGAGCCATGATAAAATGTTTCCCTGAGTATTGGGATTTACACGAATTTCATTTGTATCGGTAACTTGCAATAAGCTAAGTTTTTGAGGTATAAACTTTGTTGGAACAATGTCAATGATGTTGTTTTTATTGCATTTGTTAAGTTTAAAAGCAAGAATATATGTATTGCCCATATCTTTTATGGCTTTTTTTACAGCCTGATTTTCAGTTACGCCTGAACGGATTAAGGCTGTGGTATAGTCTTCCATATGATTTTGTATTTCATTTACTATTTCATGTTTGTTTTTGAAATTTTTAATTTTTTTGCTTAGTTTGTAGCAGTAATTATTAATTTTGTAATACATCTTTGTCACCTCCTAAAATGCCGTTTACGGTACTATAAAATTCTTCCCATTGTTGTTTTTGCTTTTCAAGCTCACTTTTGCCGGAGGAAGTAATTTTGTAGTATTTTCTTATCTTTCCATTAAATTCTTTTGAATATGTTTCAATATTTCCCTCTTTTTCAAGATTGTGGAGAAGGGGGTATAGTGTGCCTGCTTTAAGGTTGAATTTTCCTCCTGACTGACTTTTAAGCTCTTCCATTATTTCATATCCGTACATATCATTACGACTAATAAGTTCTAAAATTAGCATAGATGTGTTTCCTGTAATGATGTTTCCCATTTTAATACCTCCATATATAGATTATCTATATATATTATATATCGATAATCTATATATGTCAATAAATTTTTTCAATAAATTAATGCTTATCTCCCGGTTCACTTTCTGAAATTTCCCTGTATCTCCCTTACATCATTTACAATTACAAAGGCACTTTTATCAAGATGATACACAATTTCCTTAAGCTTACCTATTTCTCTTGCGGACACAACAATTAAAAGCATACCTTTATTTTCCTTTGAATACACTCCCTTACAATCAATATATGTTGCACCTCTCTTTAGTTCTGTTGTAAGTGTAAGTCCTATGGCGGCACAGTTTGGAGAGGTAATGAAAACAGCCTTTGCAAAGTCCAGTCCCTCAAGGACAATATTAATAATTTTGCTCATAATATATATGGAAATAAGGGCATAAAGTGAGGGAGTTACACCCAGAGCAAACATACCGGTTAAAACTATAATCATATCTATAACAAACATTATTCTTGATGTTTTTATATAGGGATAAAACTGATGTATAATTGATGCAAGGAGATCACTTCCTCCTGTTGTGGCATTTCCTTTAAATATAAGACCTATTCCCATGCCGCTCAATATACCGCCGAATACTGCAGCAAGTATAAGGTCGGTTTTTACGGGTGGTATAAATGCTGTTATTTCAAGTATTGCAGACAGCAGAAGTGTTGCGATAAGGGTGTTTTTTACAAATGAAAAACCTTTTATTTTTATAGCGGCTATTAAAAGGGGAATATTAATCATAAGGTTAGTAATTGAAAGCGGAATGTTAAAAAGCTTTTTTAATATTATTCCTACGCCCGTTGCACCGCCTATTACAAGGGAGTGTGGCTCCAATATTTGGTTTAAGGCAATGGAGAGAAATACAAGACCGGGTATTATTGTTATCCATTTTTTCATATTTTTTATGCTCCTGATTTTTTTGTTTTTATTATTATGCCCCTTGTATTTGTACTTATTTTACAAATATATTTAAAATCGTAAAAAAACTAAAATTTTTCTTGACTAAATGGGAATTTTACACTATAATAGGACTAGTGCTTGATTTGACTTTAAGTAAAATACAGACTAATTACAAGGAGGTGCTTTGACGATGAAGATGACATTCCAGCCAAAGAAGAGACAGAGAAGCAAGGTTCATGGTTTTAGAAAGAGAATGAGTACTGCTAACGGCAGAAAGGTAATACTTGCAAGACGTAGAAAAGGCAGAAAGGTTTTATCTGCATAAATTTTATCTGCATTATAAAAAGCCCGCTTTTAAAGTGGGCTTTGTTGTTATAAATATGTAATACTTTTCTGTTAACGGTTAAAAGGGGGATAAATATGCTGTTTACAGAATCCCTTAAAAAAAATTATCAATTCAGATATGTGTATAACAGAGGCCGTTCCATTGCTAACAGACTGCTTGTTATGTATTCTATTAAAAATGGAACAGAGGGCAACCGATTTGGTATTTCAGTCAGCAAAAAGGTGGGTAACAGTGTTGTAAGAAGCCGTATCACCAGGCTGCTGAGGGAAAGTTACAGGCTTTCTGAGGAGAATATACAATCGGGCTATGACATTGTGGTTATAGCAAGAGGCTCGGCTAAAGGAGCCTCTTATAAAGAAGTGGAAAGTGCGCTTTTGCACTTGTTGAGAAAACAAAGATTACTGAAGTCGGAGAAAAAGGAATGAAAACTATAGCACTATTTATAATAGGCTTTTACAGAAAATACATTACGCCATACACGCCCGGATGTTGTAGGTTTGTACCGACTTGTTCTGCCTATGCCTATGAGGCAATAGATAAGTACGGTCTGTTAAAGGGTGGATATTTGGCTGTAAGAAGAATTTTAAAGTGTCACCCGTTTCATAAGGGTGGCTACGACCCTGTACCATAAAGGAGGATATACCGTTGCTAAATTTATTAGCTGTTTCCAGAAATGTAATGGATGATCCCGGTATTATTGTTGGTCCTATTGCCTGGATTTTAGGTCATGTTATTAACTTTTTCTTTAACATTATTTATAGTCTTGGTATTCATGCCAACTCACTTGGTATTTCCATTATTTTATTAACTATTTTTACACGTTGCCTTATGATTCCGCTTTCTTATAAGCAGCAGAAATCCATGTTTAAAATGCAGGCACTTTCTCCTGAACTTAAGAAAATACAGGAAAAATACAAGGGGGCAACTGCCGACCCTGAACTTCAGAGAAAAATGCAGATGGAAACCCAGAAGCTTTACAGCGAAAACAACGTAAGCCCGTTCAGCGGCTGTTTGCCTATGCTTATTCAGCTTCCTATTTTCTTTGGTCTTTACCATGTAATGCAGAATCCATTTAAGTATATTGATGTTATTAACGATGTTTATACTCAGTTATCAACAATGGTGCTTACTGCTGCTCAGACTGATAATAATTTGTTAAAGCTTGTGCAGGAGTTTGGTCAGTTAGGTCATGTGCCGGAAAATACGGGTATTGATGCTAATATATTCAACAGAATTATTAATATTTTGGGACCTGAGGAGATAAGTCAGTTAAAGACAGCTATTGCATCTGCTGATTTTGACAAGATTTGTGCAAGTAAGGATTCCATTGAGCTTTTCTTAGGTCTTAATCTTACGGAAAAGGTTGGTCTTTGGCCTATTACTCCAAAGGCTATTATTCCTGTACTTTCAGGTTTAACAACATTCTTGTCATCCTGGCTTATGAGCAGAAAGAATCAGACAACAGACCCTGCTATGAAGTCACAGCAAAGAATTATGAATATTACCATGCCTCTTATGATGATGTGGATTACATCCTCTCTCCCAGGCGGTATCGGTATCTATTGGATTGCATCTAATGTATTCCAGCTTTGTCAGCAGTTTTTCCTTAACAGGCATTTTGAAAAAATCGGAGCAGCCGAGATAATTGTGCCAAAGGAAAAGAAGCATAAAAAGGGAGGAAATAAATAATGAAGCAGATTGAAATGACAGGTAAGACAATTAACGAAGCTATAGATAATGCCTGTGCCAAGTTAGGTGTTACCTTACTTGATGTTGAATATAAGGTTATAGATGAACCCAGCAAGGGTTTCTTAGGTATTGGCGCTAAGCCGGCAAAGGTGCTTGTTACTGTAATCGGCAGTGATGATGAGGAGGTTAAGCCTGAACCTAAGAAGGAAAATAAGATAGAATTAAAGGTTGAAAAGAAACCTGAACCAAAGCCTGAGCCTAAGGCAGAAAAGAAACCTGAGCCAAAACCTGAAGTTAAGGCTGAAGAACCAAGCAAAGCGGCTGTTGAAGAAACAGTGGTGGAAGAACCTACAGAAAACGAGTCAGCAAGAGCAAGTCTTACTGATGATGATAAAAAGAATATTATTGCAGTTGCAACCAATTTCTTAAATGAGGTTTTTGCCAAGATGAATATGGCGGTTGAGCTTGATGCGTCATTTATTGATAATAAGCATATTATTATTGATATGAAGGGTGAAGATATGGGTGCTGTTATTGGTAAGAGAGGTCAGACGCTTGACAGTATTCAGTATCTTACAAATCTTGTTGTAAACAAAGGCGAATATCCTTATATGAATGTTACTCTTGATACAGAGGGTTATAGAGCAAAAAGGCAGAAAACTCTTGAACAGCTTGCCTTTAATTTAGCTAAAAAGGCTAAGCACAACAGAAGAAATATTACTCTTGAGCCTATGAATCCTTATGAGAGAAGAATTATTCACGCAACTTTACAAAATGACAGATATGTTACTACATACAGCGAAGGTACAGAGCCTTTCAGATATGTTGTAATTGCTTTAAAGAATAATTATTCAAGCAGAAGAAACTATAGAAATAATTAATTTAACCGACAAAGGCATCTCAGATGCCCTCGGTTATGAGTGCGTAGCGTAAGCGGAGTACGAATATCTTTGACTGTCAGATGGGCATAGGCGTTAGCCTGTGCCCTTTTTTACGGAGGTTGAACTTATGCTGAAAGTTAATATTGATGATACTATAGCCGCTATATCAACAGCAACAGGCAATGGAGGTATTGGCATTGTTCGACTTAGCGGCAGTGAGGCTGTAGAGATTTGCGACAAAATTTTTGTGTCCCCAAAGGGTAAGAAATTAAGTCAGCAGAAAAGCCACACCATTCATTTTGGAAATATTGTATATGAGGGAAAAATTATTGATGAAGTGCTTGTTTCTGTTATGAGAGCACCTAATACTTACACACGTGAGGATGTTGTGGAAATTAATACTCATGGCGGATATAGGGCTGTAACTGCTGTTTTAAACACTGTTATTAAAAGCGGTGCAAGAATGGCAGAGCCGGGAGAGTTTACGAAGAGAGCTTTTTTAAACGGCAGAATTGATTTGACACAGGCAGAAGCTGTTATTGATATTATAAATGCTAAAACCGATGCTTCAAGAGAGGCTGCAATGTTAAGGCTTGAGGGCAGACTTTCTAAGGAAATAAAGAATGTAAGAGAGGATATTCTTATGATGCTTGCGCATATTGAGGCAGGTATTGATTATCCTGAACATGATGATGAAACTATGACTTATAACCTTATAGCCGATAATACAAAAAATGCATTAAAGGCTGTAGACAGGCTTATTTCCTCTGCTGACACAGGTAAGATTTATAAGGAGGGCATTAAGACTGTTATTTTAGGCAGACCTAATGTGGGGAAATCATCTCTTTTAAATGCTATGCTTGAAGAGGACAGAGCTATTGTTACGGATATTCCCGGTACCACTA
>DBGCRA010000132.1:0-4729 GCA_048359195.1 Candidatus Gallispira sp. | reverse complement strand
CGGCATTCGACATTTCGCTTGTCGAATACCGTAGAAAACATCTTTGCTGCATTATTTGTCAAGAGCTGTCGGATACACAGAAAAATTTAAAGCGCCATAAAACATTTTATGTTTGATGAACCTGACAGTGTATTATCCTCCCTGTGCATTTGGTGATGAACTTGTAGCTAAAATGAGCAAATTAACAATCAAAGGAATTCCTATTGAAGATGATTTACAAATTAATTGGCAAGTTGGGTATAGCTCAAACGATTACGCATATCTAAAATATGGCAAATTTGAAGAATTAATTTTATCTTCTGAGTATAATAATGATTATGTTTCCTATGAAGAACTTTATTGTATTGATGAGTAACAAAAGATAAACAAAAAAATAAAAAAGCAGTCTTAAAGAAAATTACTTCTCTAAGGCTGCTTTTTTATTATTTAGGCATTATTTCAGAGCTTTTTACAAGCTAAAATCCTGCTGATGAGCGTGTTTATTAGGTATAAAGGGGCGGTTGGTAATTTCGTTTACGTCCTTATCACCCAAATCAACTGACAGCTTTTTATTAATCTCTGCGAGCCGTTTTTCGGCTGTTTTCAGCTCGTCCATTCTGTTAAACGGTTCATTTACAGCTATCTTTGCATCTGTGAGCTGCTGCTTTGTGTTGGCAAGTTTTTCAGTGGCTGCAGTGAGCCGTTTTTCAAAGCTGTTCAACAAATTGTCAATTCTTGTGATGTTGCCGACAGCGTCAGCACCGAGTTCGGCAGTACATCTCAAGCTTTTTTTCAAGCTGATTTCATAAGTATTTTTGACTGTATTTGAATTTTTGACTTTATTCAATGAAACATACATATCAAAGCCTTTATAACTTCCGACAGGCACGAGTTCATACGGCTTTGTTGCTTTCTTACAGCTTTCGATAATGGCAGCTCCTGCCTCTTTTTTATCGATGTAAACTTTATCATTTACGGTCATTACAAAGTCGGTATCTTTTGTACTGTTTAAGAGGGCAATATCGCTTTGTAAGCCTTTTATCATAGCTTTAAGCTCAGTAATTTGTTTAGGAAACTGCTTTGATATTTGTTCCTGCAAATTACGCTTGTTCTCTTGATAACTCGCATAAACAGTACGCAAACGGTTTACTTCAATATCCAAGTCCATTTTTTCCTTAATTTCAGGATCACCTGCACAAAGAGCTTTTATTTGTGCAAATGAAAGAGCTGTTTCGTCAACATCTTCAGCAACTCTGGCAGGTGATTTTGATGTCATAATCTGACTTATAAATTTCTGTTTATTTTCTACAGTCTGATATAAATAAGCGTCAAAAGTGCCTTTTGTTACATAGTTGTAAATATCAACAGTTTCATTTTCATTTCCCTGTCTTATTATTCTGCCGTCACGCTGTGAAAGGTCGCTGGGTCGCCATGGACAATCAAGATGATGTAATGCAATTAATTTTTTCTGACAGTTAGTACCCGTACCCATTTTATTTGTTGAGCCGAATAAAACTCTTATTTCACCATTATTAACTTTTTCAAACATAGCTTGCTTTTGTGCGTCAGTCTTACAATCGTGTACAAATGCGATTTCATCAGCAGGAATACCTTTGTCAATAAGTTTGTTTTTCAAATCATCATAAACATTAAAGCTGCCGTCATAATGAGGTGTTGACAGGTCACAGAAAATCATCTGTGTTGAGCGTTTATCGGCGGTATCTTTCCAAATATCAAATACATTTTCGGCACACGCATTAGCTTTGCTTTGCTCGTTATCACCAACATCAGGGTTAATTAATCGTTGGTCTAAAGCTAACTTTCTGCCGTCATTTGTTACATTAAGCATATTGTCAACGCTGCTGTCAACTTTCCTTGCTCTTATATTATCAGCTCTTTCTGATAAATTATTTACAAGTTCCTGCTGTATCTCGCTTGCTTCGGTAGCAATGTTATGATAATTAGCTTTTGGTACAGGAAGATTAAGCATATCAGATGTTTTAATATCAGCTACCTCTTTAAATATACTCATCAATTCAGGGAGATTGAAAAACTTAGCAAAGCGGTTTTTCATCTGATAACCTTTACCTTCAGGTGCTAATTCTAACGAAAGTTTTGTTTCGGCAAATGTACTTGCCCACGCATCAAAATGATTAAGTCCACGTCTTTTTAACACATCGTGCTGCAAATATGTCTGCATTGTATAAAGCTCTGATATTGAATTTGAAATCGGTGTGCCTGTTGCGAAAACAACACCCCTTGAGCCTGTTATTTCATCTAAATATTGGCACTTCATAAAAAGGTCGGTAGCTCTTTGAGAGTGTGAGGAAGTGTTAACGCCTGACACATTTCTGCCAATTTTAGAATTAAAGTAAAGGTTCTTAAATATATGAGCCTCATCTACATAAAGTTTGTCTATTCCTAAATCCTCAAAAGTTACTGTTGTATCCCTCTTTGGACTGTTATTCAGTTTTTCGAGCTTATTTTCAAGGTTTCTTTTGGTTGCTTCCATTTGCTTGACCGTAAAACCATTTGAGCCGTTTTCGCCTCTAAGTTCCGCTAAACTGTCTACAATCTCTTTAATTTGATTTTGTATAAACTCTCTTTGACGTTCTACAGAAAGCGGTATTTTTTCAAGCTGAGTATGACTTATTATTACCGCATCATAATTACCCGTTGCAATTCTTGAACAAAATTTTTCTCTGTTTTCTTTTGAGAAATCCTTTTCGTTAGGCACTAATATATTTGCACCGGGATAAAGCTGCAAAAATTCTTTAGCCATTTGATTAACAATATGCTTAGGAACAACAATCATACTCTTGCTGCATAATCCGAGCCTTTTACTCTCCATTGCAGATGCTACAATTTCAAATGTCTTGCCTGCACCCATAGTATGAGCCAATAAAGTATTACCGCCGTAAAGAGTATGAGCAATAGCGTCTTTTTGGTGCTTACGCAGTGTTATTTCAGGGTTAATACCGCTGAATGTAATATGACTGCCGTCATACTCACGAGGACGAGTAGAGTTAAATTTGCGGTTATAAAGCTCCACAAGTTCAGCGGTTCGTTCTTTGTCGCTAAATATCCATTCTTGGAATTTATCCTTAATTTCATTTTGCTTTTCCTGTGCAAGTAAAGTTTCTGTTTCATTGAGTTTAGGTTTTGTTTTGCCATTCTCATCTTCAATATAGTCATATATTTTCATAGGCTTGAGATTAAGCGTATCTTCTATAATCTTGTAAGCATTGGCTCTGTTTGTTCCGTATGTCGAATTTACCTTAATATTATCAGTATCGGCACAATAACTAACTTTATTGCTAATGCCATATGTTGAAGTATATTCATCATATGATACCAGTATTATGCTGTTATTGGAATAATAACCTGATGAAGCATAAGGATTATCAGAAACGATAAGCCTTTCACGTCTGCACCTGCGAGGAGTATCAAGCAATTCATACATAAATTGCTCATAATATTTTACAGGTATCCAAGTTGAACCTAACTGTACGCTTATTTCTGAAGCTGTAAGGTCTTGCGGCTGCACTTCTGCCAATGCTGATACATTTGACAAATATGTATTGTCATTTTCCGCATACTGCTTAGCAATTTCAAGTTTTTCACGCACATTGCCGCTTAAGTACTCATCTGAATTTTCGTATTGACCTGTAAGCGGATTTTTAAATATAACACCCTCAAGGTCAGATATTATCTCATCTTGTGACTTAGAACAAAGATCAGCCATATAATCAATATCAACCTTTGCTTTTTCGGATATTGAAACAGCCAAAGCCTCACTTGCTGTATCAACACTTGTAACCTCTGTGTACGGCATTATTGTACGTTTAGTAAATATATCTGCCTTGCTTATAAATTTACCGTCATTATCAATATTTTCAAGAGCTAAAAGCAATGCTGCAGTATCATCATCTCTGAACATTGACTTGTTTGTTTTGCTTGATAATATGCCGTATTTTGAAGTAAATTCGTCATAAGCAGCATTAAGCTTATTCTGCTTTTGTGTTATCAAAGCATCTTCGTAATTTTCTTTTTGATAGTTGAGTACATCTTGTACCAAATTGCTTATATTGATTAAGCCTTTTAATCTGTCGGTATCCTTTTCTGACAAGAACTGCTTAATCATATGCTCATTTTCTCTGAAATAAATTTGACCGTCTATTTCGGCATAGCAGAAATTACGGTAATTATCAACATTTACATCAGGCATATCATTAAATTCATTTTCGACTTGAATATCCTCAATTGCAGGCTCATAAGTGCCTTTTATATTGCTTAAGGCATTATTAAGCTGCTCATCAAGCGGAATATCTGTCGGTTTACAAGTGATTATATAACCGTGTTGTCCTGTTGTTTCTTCCAGTTCACCGCACACCATTTCAGGGTGGTTTTTGAAATAGTTGTTAATGTGTGTACCGTTTTCTCCGAAAGGTGAAACATTCATCCATTCAGGCATATTTTCTTCTGTAAGCTCTGTTACTCTGTCTTTCTTTTGGAGGAAAATAATATCTGCCACAACAGGTGTACCCGCATTTTTAAAAGCATTGTTAGGCAGCCTTACAGCACCGAGCAGGTCAGCACGTTCAGCAAGATATTTTCTTACAGTATCACCTTTTTTATCAAGTGTGCCGCTTGATGTAACAAAAGCAATAATACCGCCGCTACGCACCTTATCAAGTGATTTTTTGAAGAAATAATCGTGTATTAAGGCTTTGTCTTTGAAATCATTATC
>DBGCRA010000131.1:0-9045 GCA_048359195.1 Candidatus Gallispira sp. | reverse complement strand
CAATTATGTAAACCTTATATCTGCAATCTGTAGGAGGATATTTTACTTCCTCAATAATATCTCTTATGTTATCAACACCATTGTTGCTTGCAGCATCAATTTCTATAACATTGACACTTGTACCATGAAGTATAGGCTTACACACAGCACATTCATTACATGGCTTTACACCCTCACCAATGCAGTTAATAGCTCTTGCAAATATTTTTGCAGTAGTAGTTTTACCTGTACCTCTGGTACCGCAGAAAAGATAAGCATGATTTATTCTGTTATTTTCAATCTGATTTTGCAAAGTTCTTATAATATGATTCTGACCCACAACATCTTCAAACCTCTGCGGTCTTAAACGTCTGTATAAAGCCTGATAAGCCATAGCTTTTTCCTCCTAGAATTCGGCTAAAATAATAGCCTCCTGCTTTTTTATATTTTTAAGCCCCAAATAAATATATGTAATAAGAAGACCCCAATATAATACAGTACTTCCTGCAAAACCGCTGAAATTTACAATAAGCAATATAATGCTTGGAAATGTTCTGGCATAAACAGAAAGTTTAAATAAATCTCCAAAGCCTGTATTTGAACGTACAAAACATATATTTATAAACATTGCCAGACAACTTAGCATAATAAGACTGCCAAATGTAGACAGACAAAGAGATATTAATCCTGACACCGCTAAAATTGTAAATATAGCAAGTTTAACCTTTTTAGCCGTAAAAATACTTTTAAGCTTATCTTTTGTTATGTAATCATCCTTAAACTGAGAAAAAGCAATAACCTCCCTGTTAATTCCGTTGCCAATAATCATTTTAGTGCTGTCTGCCAAAAGATAAAAGTAAGTATTGCTTACGTCAATGCTGCTCACATCTTCATTGCCGTCAATATATATTTTAACCCCCATAATTTCATCTGTATAATCAATGTGCTCACACTGAAGACGTCCGTTTTCAATTGAAAAATCAGGCACATACTTATTAATTGCTCCTGCAATTCCTCCAAGTTTTTTATAGCCTGCAACAAAAGGAAAAGTATTTATAATCGCAAAAATCAATGTAAATATAATCAGATATCCAATTACCCTGCCCATTTTCTGCATAATAAGTTTAGGGTAACTCTGAAACCTGTATATAGCCGTTATCATTTGTTCAAAAAAATTCATACAATCCTCCAAAAGTATAAAATTTAATATATTTCTTATATGTGTAATAGTATACTACAAAACTTAAGATTTTACAAATACCTTTCTTTCAGATTTATTAAATCCACCGGCATTTATTTCGGAATAGCCGCTGTTAATATACTTTCCCCTTATCTTACAGCTTTTCAAAGCATCATTTGATACTATAACTCTCTTGTCTGAAACATATGCTACATAAGGAGTTTTGCTCCAATATCTGTTGTTTGTCATATTTTCCACAGCCCTCTTGTAAGCACCTGTAAGAAGTATATGTTCTGTTATTCTGTAATTACAGCTTACCATACCATCACTTTTTTCAACACAGCTTATATAATTAACCGCACCTATATTACTATATTGGGATACAAGACCATAAAGTCTTGTAATTTCGTTTGCTGCCTCATTATATACATAGCTGCACCTGTCTGTTGAAAAATTAGGCACACTTATATTAAGCATAACTGTTTTATCTTTAAAATAACTGCACCACTTTGATATATTTTCGTATTCGGAAATAATGTAGCCATTGTGTGTTTTTTCCTCTGCGTTTAAGCCAACCCAATCCACAAGTTCCTCCTTCGGATAAGCATATGTTGTACTGTCAGTATCTATACCATACACCATAACAGCCCTTGGTGCATATTTCCTGAATATGTCGGCAAGGCAGTTATACACATCGGCATCACTTCTTATTTCAACAAAAATTGGTATATTCATATTTCCAATGACCTTTGCCGCCGCCATAGACTGACTTATACCATAATCACCCTTAATTTCAATCATAGGAATTTTACCCTTGGCATAACACTGCGTAATTTCTCTTAAAGGCAGATTTTCTCCCCTTGATACTCTGCTTATATATATGTCATTTTCTATATCCACATAATTTTCAAAGCTTTTTATATCGGCATAATTATTTTCATCACCAATATACACACCCTTCAAACACCTATCCTTTTCAAGGGGAGCTTTTTCCCTGTCATAATTTTCCATATATATCTCGTATGGAAGATATTCTGACCCTTTAACCTCATCAACAGCAGTAAACCGGGATATACTTAAACAAATCAAAAGCAGTACAAACTTCAAAACTATTCCTCCGATAAATAAGTATTAACAGCCTCCAAATAATGAACAGGACACCCGTTTTTGTTATGTATAAGGTATTTTTTTTCAAAAGCAGAATAAGGTATGGACTTTCTTCCACCATTTTGAGCTGCCCTCCAATATTTTTCCATTACCTCAAAAGGAAGAAAATAATACTCCTCCGTATCAGAACAGTGTACAAGCAAAAAGGCAACACCGCCATGCTTTTGAAAATTCTCCATAAACTCTACCTGATGAGAGTGAATATTTTGCAGAGGCAACCGCCCCTGCCTTGTTTCCTTGGCATCAAAACAAACAGGTATCCCCTGTGCAGCACCAATATAATCTATAGTTGACTTTTGGTCAAAATAGGCAAGGGTAATAACATTTTTGCCCTTATCAAGATTAATTGGCGTTATAGGAGTTGGTATCTTTTGTATTATTGCCAGCCCCCTCTCCTTGTATACATTGTTTGTCATATTAATCATTTCTTCAAAGCTGCTGCCACGCAGACCTCTTGAATTCCAGTAGCCCATTTCAGCTCTCCTTTATTTTGTCTATTGCATATAATGCCGCCGCTCTTAAATCCTCACTTTCAGAATTAACAAATCTTTCTGCCAAAGAAAGACCTCTTATATTTTTCATATTGCCAAGAGCTGCCAAAGCATTTCTCTGTAATGTTCTCTTTCCTCTCCAGCCTGCTGCAGTATTGCCAAAAACCTCCTTAAACTCTCTATTTGACATATTTAAAAGTCTTTCTATATCAGGATAAGCAAGGTCATTTTCAGCCCTTTCATAATTTTTGTTATAAGGGCACGCTCTCTGGCAAATATCACAGCCGTATATCTGTATTCCTATTCTTTCATATTCCTCTGATGTTAATACTCCTTTTTTCTGGGTAAGATATGATATACACTTACTGTAATCACACTTACCATTATTAATTGCTCCGTTTGGACAGGCTTTAACACACTTTTCACATTCACCGCAGTTAATTTTAGCAGACTCTGCACCTTGCCACATAGAATAATCAATATCCGTCAGCATATATCCAATAAAGAACATACCGCCCATATAAGGATTAATAACACTGCCGTTTTTCCCTCTCTCTCCCAGTCCGCAGCGTACTGCTACATCCCTGTCTGAAAGAGGACCTGTGTCTGCGTATATTTGGCACTGACAATCAGGCAAAACCTCCCTTTTAAGCTTTTCAAGCTTTTCTTTTATTGTTATATGATAATCTGTACCTACCGCCCCTGCCGACATATTTCCTCTCAAACAATTATCTTTTATTTTAACATACACTACATTATATGACAAGCCTATGGCAATAATGCTTTTTACAGATGACATTGCAAGGCTCGGCTCGGTTCTTTCTTCAATATCATAATTAACAAAGGGTACGGTTTTACCCTTTAAATACTCTTTTAGCTCACAGAAGGTATGAGCAGGTCCTACACCTGAAATAATATTCTCTTTTTTTGAAAATTCCCGTAATTTATCAAATAATGTCATACCCGCTACCCTTCATATAACATTTTAAAACAACATTATTATTACTTATTACCTATCACTTCAATCTGACACATTTTCATAGTCTCAAGTGCCGCCCTATGACTTTCAGGTGTCACCCCGGCACAGCATTTACTGTCAACACTAATATTTATTTCAGGCATTAATGCCTTTAAAATAAGAGCATTGCTTACAACACAAATATCCGTACAAAGTCCCACAAGCTCAATTTCAATTTCTTCTCTTTCATTTTCTTCTTTAAGAATTTCAGCAAGCTCCAATGACCCAAAGGTTGGTTTGTCAATAATCGTTGCACCTCTTAAAGCCATTGCCACCTTATCATTTATCTGCCACCCCTTCGTATTTTTTATACAGTGAATAACAGGCAGATTTCTGCCTTCATTTGTTTCAGAATAATTCTCAAAATGAGTATCCCTTGTTGCATATATGTTTTCAGCAGGATATGACTTTATTTTTTTTACAACATTGTCAACTATTTCACAAGCTTCATTTGTACCTAATGAGCCGTTAATAAAATCATTTTGCATATCGATTACTACAAGTACCTTTCTCACAGCTTACCTCCCAATTTTCTTATTTCACTTCCCTTATTTTTCTCCTTATCCACCTGCCGAAATTCTTTTCATAAGGCTTTATATATTCATCATAATCCAAAACTGCCCCATTACTTAAAACCTCCATTTCAGTGCCAAAAAGATCAACATTCAAACCAATTTCATACATCCCGTTTTTATTATAAAAACTTTTACGTCTTAATCTGGTTTCTATATCCTCACATTCTTTTTTTGTGCTTTCTATTTCAAGATAGAATTTCTTATTTTCATATCGCTTCATAAGCATTTGCAAAGCCATTGAGCCATAACCTCTGTCCCTTTTACTCGGATTAATTGCAAAATACAAAAGCAAAGCCCTGTCATCATACTCTGCCATTACAGCAAGACCTGCAAATTCATTACTATCCTCAATATACAGTATTTTCATTCTTCCCCTCTTATGGTTCAGCATCATAAGCCAAAAAGGCTTTCTTTCAATTTTAGGGAAAGCAGTGGTATACAGAGCTTTAATCTCCTTTATATGATTTTTACTTGCCTCCTTAAATTCCATTTTACCCTCCTATTGTTTCCGTTGTTGTTTCAACACCCGGAGAAGTACTCATACCCTCTGAAAGTATAAATAAATTTTTATAAGTAATTGCAGTAAAAATTATAAATAAAATAACAGCAATAATTAATATAATTTCTGCCACCTTAGTATTTCTTTTCCTCATAAAATTCCTCCTTATGCTCTAAAAAAGCCTTCAATATCCGACCACTTACAGCTTACAGAGCCCTGTGCAAAGAAAGGCTTACCTCCGCCTCTTCCATTTAAAGCAGAGTTCATATCCTTTACAAACTGTCTTAAATCCCCATCCTTTTCACAAACTGCATACTTATAGCCCTCATCATCATTACCTGAAAATACACCGATTTTACCTGTACAGCCACTTTCAAGAAGTAATGTTGCAAGATTTCTGACACCGTTAGGGTCAAGACCCTTTTCGCATAAAAGTACACTGTCCTTTCCTGCATATTCCTTAACAACTACGTCAAGTCTTGCTTTACGCATTTCAATTACCGATGACTTTAAGGACTGATTTTCATTTAAAAGCCTGTCAACCGCCTTTGCTGTTTCCTTAACCTTAGCTGAAAGCAGATTTGAAATTTCCTTATTCTGTTCCATAACGGCAGTAATATGGTCAAATGCCCTCTTTCCACAAAGCATTTCAATTCTTACACCGCCCTTATAAGCCTGACAGGAAAACATTTTTATAATACCAAGTTCACCGCTGTATTTTACGTGAGTACCACAGCAGGCACACATATCTGCACCGGGAAACTCTACAAGCCTTACATCACCTTCAAGCTCTTTTTTACTCCTGTATTCAATATTCTTTAATTCCTCACCCTTAGCAGTAAAAATTCTGCACTCAACATTAGCCCATACATATTTATTTGCTTTAAGCTCAATTTCCTGAACCTGTTCCCAGCTAAGCTCACCGTCAAGGTCAAGGGTAATCATATCACTTCCCATATGAAATCCTACATTGTTATAGCCATACTTTTCGTGGAACATACCGCTTACAATATGCTCTGCTGAATGCTGCTGCATAAGATCAAATCGTCTTTCCCAGTCAATAACTCCTTTAACCTCAGAACCAACCTCAATAGCCTTGTCCACATAGTGAACAACTTCTTCACCCTTTTCACCAACATAAATTATATTTGCATCACCAAGAGTACCAAGGTCACAAGGCTGACCGCCTCCCTCAGGATAAAAGGCAGTGTTGTCAAGAACAACTGCATAGCCCTTCTTGTCCTCCTGACAGCTTACAACCTTAGCAGTAAACTCCTTCATATAAGCGTCCTTATAATATAATCTGTTTAAATCCATTTTTATCTCTCCTTACATTAACATTCCGTACATTGTTTCTTCACCTGCTATACCGGTGAGCTTAACATTAACAAGCTTATTTGTTAAATCACTGTCCGATTTGCAAAGGACCTTTATATAATTCCTTGTATGTCCTTCGTAATAATCACCTTCAAGTCTTTCAAAAAGCACCTCCATAGTACTGCCGATATATCGGGATATAAACTCTTTATTAAGCCTTGTGCTAAGCTCAAGCATTTTGTGACTTCTTTCATTTTTAACATCAGGTGCAATTTGCGGCCTGATTTTAGCCGCAGGTGTACCTGCCTTTGGTGAATAAGGGAAAACGTGGATTTTACTTAATCTCATCTTTTCGGCAAATTCATAGCTTTCATTAAAGTTTTCATCCGTTTCCGTAGGAAAGCCCACTATAATATCAGTAGTGATTGCAACATCAGGAAAAGCCTTTCTCAATCGTTCACAGGCAGCAGCATATTCCTCTGCCGTATAACGTCTGTTCATTTTCTTTAACGTAGTATCACTTCCGCTTTGAAGCGAAAGATGATAGTGTTCGCAAACCTTGGGAAGCTTTGCCATTCTTGCCACAAATTCATCATCGCAAGCCTTTGGTTCCATTGAGCTGAAGCGTATTCTTTCAATACCATCAACAGAATGTACCTGTTCAATAATATCAGCAAGATTAATATTTTCTAAATCAAGACCATAGCTTGCAACGTGGATGCCTGTAAGCACTACCTCCTTAAAACCGTTTTTGGCAAGTGTTTTAACCTCGTCAATAACATCCTCCGGCTTTCTGCTCCTTACAGGACCTCTTGCATATGGAATTATGCAGTAGGTACAATATCTGTTACAGCCCTCCTGAATTTTAATATAGGCTCTTGTTCTGTCCTTAAGATTGGATACCCTTAATCTTTCAAACTCCTTTTCTCCCCTAATATCGGTAACGGCATTTAATACACCCTTTTCTGCCCTGTAGTTTTCTACAATTTCAACTACCTTTCCTCTGTCCTTGGTACCTATTACAATATTTATACCTTCAATTTCTGCCACAGTCTGAGGAGCAACCTGTGCATAACAGCCTGTTGCCACAATTATTGAATTTTTATTCTGACGTCTTGCACGTCTTATCATTTGACGGGACTTTTTGTCACCAAAGTTGGTAACGGTACAGGTATTTATAACATAAATATCTGCCACATCGTCAAAATCCACAATTTCATAACCCTTTTCCGCAAAAAGCTCCGCCATAGCCTCACTGTCATATAAGTTGACTTTACAGCCAAGGGTTGTAAAAGCAATTCTATTCATAATCATTTCTCCGATAAAATATTTTAAAATACTATTCCTATTTTAACAGAAATGTGTTATATTTAAAAGTAGTAATTTGAAAAAAGGAGAGAAATTTATGAACACACCCGCTACAGAAAAAAAGCTTGTAAAGCTTGTAGAATACAAAATAAAAGACACAATGCTTAATTTAATATATGACATTGCAGAAAACCCTGCTTCTAAGGCAGGATATATAGTTCCAAATTCAATACTTAATATAAGAGACAGTCTTGAAAAGGCATATACAGAGCTTGAAAATGTTTTGGACACAACAGACAGAAAAAGCTATGAAGAAGAATTAAGCTCTATTACAAAGGAAATTATTAAGTGCGGACTTAACGTAAACAAATATATTTCAGCTAACGAACAGCTTGGCGAAAAACTTTTAAGATATTACAAATTAAATGATGTTAAAAATGTCGACAGTTCAATTCCTCTTAACAACAGCGGTCTTTCCAATACGGTAAGAGGCTATGTTTCAACACTTCCCGAAAGCTTTGAGGGTAAATTTGCCATGGCTGAACTAATTTCTGTATTTCCCCTCAGAATGACCGGAGAAAGATATGCTGACTATATTTCAAAGGGTGTTACACTTCTTACAAAGGATTTGCCTGATGAATTTGCAAACTCCTGTATTGACAGATTAAAGGATATGTTTTATGCAGACTGTGATGAAAATTTTAAAGAAGATTTTCCACTTATGTATGAAAAACTTGATATAACCAAGAAAGACATTAATAATCTTGACAAAGAAGGTATTATGGAAGCCCTTAATGACATTGACGGCAATGTTGAGGCTATTCAAGGTATATATGCCCTTTTAAGTGTATATTTTAATGATGTTATTTATATGCAGATTCTTTCAATGTTTGCAGTTGACAGTGAGTTTTTATTCAATGATGATATTCTTTTAAAGGATTTGTATTATTCATTAAAAAATGTTATAACTACCAAGGATACTTCCCTTTTAGAAGATATATTTGAAAGAACCGAAAACGAAATAAGTGAGCGTTTTGAGCTTTCAAAACCTATAGAGGAAGAGCTTTCGGAAAAAATGAAGGCAATAACCCATGAGGAATACGAGGAGCTTTCTCCCGATATTAAAACTGCAATAAATGTAAACAATACAATAAGTGAAATGTTTTACAGTGAGCTTGACCAAAGCCTGATGCTTTCAAGAGGTTCAAGTGAAAATGTTGAAAAAATGACAGCAGAGTTTATTAACTATATTAACAGTAAAACAGAGAATATGGAAAACAGTGACAGAAAGATTATAAAACAGAATTTCTTAAAAAACATTCCCTGTCCTATGACTAAAGAAGAGCTTTGTGATTATTGTGCATATTCCCTTGACGGTATAAATAACAGAGAATTAAGCCTTATGACCTATGGAAACATATTCCAAATAACCGACGAGGCAAAAAAAGAAATGGAGGAGCATCACCACCATAACCACGAATGCAGCTGCGATCACGAGCATCATCATCACG
>DBGCRA010000130.1:0-21528 GCA_048359195.1 Candidatus Gallispira sp. | reverse complement strand
AGAACTTTTGCTTCGCAAAAGCTGCCTTTGGCAGTCGGATTTGTCTTTCCGATTCATTGATGGGAGATTGTACTCCCACCGATTTAAAAGTTTGCTTTACTCACCACCTATAGAGGTGGAAGTCTATCTCACATGCGATTAATAAGCCTTACCCCAGTAAACCATAGTCTTTGCAGGCTTGCCGCAGCATACGCATTTATCTGAAATCTGTTCCTGCTCAAATGGCATACATCTTGATGTAGCGCCTGTTTTTTCCTTAATTGCAAGTTCACAAGCCTCATCGCCGCACCACATAGCTTTAATAAAGCCCGGAGTTTCTTTAAGAGTTTTTTCAAACTCTTCCATATTTGATGCAGTGTAGGTATGGGCATCTCTGTGTTTTCTTGCCTTTTCAAGCAGGTCATGCTGAATAGCGTCAAGAAGTTTAACAACTTCATCTTCAATACTGTCAAGGCTTACTGTAATCTTTTCGCCGTTATCACGTCTTGCAAGTACAGCCTGATTATTTTCAATATCTCTTGGTCCAAGCTCTACTCTTACAGGTATTCCTCGCATTTCGTGCTCGCTGAACTTCCATCCGGGACTCTTGTCGCTGTCATCGAGAATTACTCTTGATATCTTGGAAAGTTTTTCTTTAATTTCATTTGCCTTTTCAAGTACCCCTTCCTTTTTCTGCATAATAGGTACAATAACTACCTGATTAGGTGCAATCTTGGGCGGAAGTACAAGACCGCTGTTGTCACCGTGTACCATAATAACGGCACCGATAATTCTTGTTGACATACCCCATGATGTTTGGTGAACATACTGAAGTTTATTTTCTTTATCAGTATATTGAATATCAAATGCGTGAGCAAAGCCGTCACCGAAGTTGTGGCTTGTACCTGACTGCAATGCCTTACCGTCATGCATAAGAGCTTCAATGGTATATGTTGAGTGAGCACCTGCAAACTTTTCCTTATCGGTCTTTTTGCCCTTAATCATGGGAATAGCAAGTACATCTTCACAGAAATCAGCATAAACATTAAGCATCTGAATTGTTCTTTCTTCAGCTTCTTCTGCTGTTGCGTGAGCCGTATGACCTTCCTGCCACAAAAATTCCGTAGAGCGTAAGAAAGGTCTTGTTGTCTTTTCCCATCTTACTACAGAACACCACTGGTTATAGAGCTTAGGCAAATCTCTGTAAGACTGTACAATGTTAGAGTATAAATCGCAGAAAAGTGTTTCTGATGTAGGTCTTACACAAAGTCTTTCCTGAAGCTTTTCCATACCGCCGTGAGTAACCCATGCTACTTCCGGAGCAAAGCCTTCAACGTGGTCCTTTTCTTTCTGTAAAAGGCTTTCAGGTATAAACAGGGGCATATAAACATTTTCAACACCTGTTGCCTTAAACCTTGAATCAAGTTCTTTTTGTATATTTTCCCAAATTGAATAACCGTTTGGTCTTAATATCATACAGCCTTTTACACTTGAATAGTCAATAAGCTCGGCTTTTTTAACTACATCAGTGTACCACTGTGCGAAATCTTCTTCCATAGAAGTAATTGCTGTAACTAATTTATCTTTTGCCATAATTAAATCTCCTTGCGTAGTTTATCAACTTAAATTTTAATACTATTTCAAGGATTTGTCAAGGAATTATGTATTAAACATACAGAAACGGCGTTAGGGTGTAATAAATTATTGACAAATTGACAGTTTGCAACAATATTGTAACTTGACTTTATTGTCATATTGTAATACACTATAAAGTGATATAAATTTATTTTTTTATTTACGGAGGCTATAGATTTTGATAAGCGACATAGTAATTATATTACTGCTAATTTTGGTTAAAGGTATTGTTACAGCATGTTCAACTTCCCTTTCTGTAATGGATATAAGGAAAGCTAAGTATACTTCTGATAAGGATGACCCCAATTATGAAAGAATAAACTCTATTCTTGAGTCAGCTCAGAAATATGCCAATGGAGCAGGTGTTATAAATGCACTTTTGGGTATAGTTATTGGTTTTCTTATTGCTCTTAGAATATTTCCTTGTACAGTTGAGCTTGTTTCAATCAGTTTAAATAAAAGACTTATTTCTGTTGTTGTTGCAGCAGTTCTTATATTGGTATTTACTTATTTCTTTGCTCTTTTCAGTATTATTTTGCCTAAAAGAATTGCTCAGAAGTATGCTGATAAGGTAGTACTTAAATTTATATGGGTTTTGGATATGTTATCCTTTGTACTTGCACCGTTTATATTTCTTATAGATATTTCGGTTAAGGCTTTTGGTGTTTTTAACAAAAATGACAATGAGGACGAAAAGGATGTCAGCGAAAATGAAATTCTTATGATGGTAGACACAGGCGGAGAGGAAGGCAGCATTGATGAAGACGAAAAGGAAATGATAAAAAATATCTTTGACTTTGATGATAAAAATGCTGAAGAAATTGCTACACACAGAAAGGATATTGTGGCAGTTCCCATTGATATAACCATTGAGGAATTAATAAATGTTGTTACTTCCGAAAAGTTTACAAGGATTCCTGTATATGAAGAGGATATTGATAATATTATAGGTATTCTTCACATTAAGGATTTTATGAATGCCGTTATAAATAAGGGCAGAGATAATTTTAATTTAAGAGATATTATTATGGAGCCTTTCTTTGTTCCGTCAACCAAAAAGGCAGACAGTCTTTTTGAGGAAATGCAGAATAAGAAGGTGCATATGGCTATTGTAGCTGATGAATACGGCGGAACTGCCGGTTTAGTTACAATGGAGGACCTTATTGAAGAGGTTATGGGTGAAATTCAGGATGAATATGACGAGGAGGAGGTACCCGACATTACAGAGGTAACAGAAAGAGTTACACGTATTGAGGGGTCAACACCTCTTGCTGATGTAGCAGAAAAGCTGGATATTGAAATGCCTGAGGAGGAATTTGATACTTTAGGCGGTTTCATTATTGGTCAGCTTGACAGGATTCCCGATGAAGATGAAACAGATATAACTGTTGAATACAAAGGCCATATTTTCAGAATAGATGAAATTGAAGATAACAGAATTGCCATGGTTACTGTAATTAAACAGGAAACTGAAGAAGAGGCAGAAAATAATTGAAGAGTATTGAGTCAGTTGGATAGTCGCAGGCTATGAAAATAGCGTGAGGAAAGTCCGGGCTTCATAGAGCAGGATGCCGGATAACGTCCGGTGGAGGCGACTCTAAGGATAGTGCAACAGAAATAAACCGCCTGATTTTTTTTAGATTTTTTCACAGGTAAGGGTGGAAAGGCGAGGTAAGAGCTCACCGCCTCTTTGGTAACAAAGAGGGCTCTGTAAACCCCATCCGAAGCAAGTTCAAATCGGGGCATTGAGGCTGCTCGTCTCGTCCTGAGGTAAAGAACGCTTGATGTTATCGGTGACGATAATACTAGATAGATGACTATTTAAACAGAACTCGGCTTATAGATTGGCTCATTATTAAAAAATAAAAAGTGTGCTGCATATGTAAAAATGCAGCACACTTTTTGTTTTGGGAAAAATTATTTTATATTATATTAAACAACCTGTCCCTTAGTGATTACAACAGGGTCATCAGGAGTACCTATAACCTGTTTGCCGTCACTTATAACAGCCTCTTTATCAATAATTGCGTTTTCAATTACACAGCCCTTACCAATGTATGAGCTTTTCATAATAATTGAATTATTAACCTTGGCATCTTCAGAAACAGTTACCTTTCTGAACAATACGGAATTTGAAACAGAGCCGTCAATAATAGTACCTGTACCTACAATAGAGTTTTTAACAACAGCAGTTGAATTAAACTTTGCAGGAGGGTCATCACTAGGCTTGGTGCTGATGTAAGGCTCACTCTTGAATATAGATAAAACCTCAGGTTTTAAGAAGTCCATATTAGTTTCCATATAAGCCTCAACACTGTTAAGAGTATTCCAATATCCGTCAAAGTTATAGCCGAATATATTAAGATGATCCTTATTTCTTAAAATAATATCTTTTACAAAGTCATAATATCCCTTTGGAATAGCATTTTCAAGAAGCTTAATAAGAAGAGGTCTTGAAATAATGTATATACCAAGAGAAATATTGTCACTCTTAGGCTCAATAGGCTTTTCATCAAAGCCTGTAAGCTTCATATTATCATCAAATGTCATTACACCATAATCGTGTGGGTCTTTTGTTGAGCCTGCAACATTCTTGGATACAATAGTAATATCAGCGTTCTTTTCAATATGGTAATCAAGAACCTTTTGATAATCCATCTTATAAATAGCATCACCTGAAGCAATAACTACATAAGGCTCGTGACTTCTCTTTAAGAATGAAATATTCTGATAAATAGAATCAGCTACGCCTCTGAACCAAAAGCTGTTTTCGCTTGAAAGGAAAGGTGTGAATATGTAAAGACCGCCTTCCTTTCTGTCTAAATCCCACCACTTGGCAGATGATAAGTGATCGTGTAAACTTCTTGAATTGTACTGAGTAATAACAGCAACCTTGTTGATACCTGAATTAGACATATTACTGAGAGTAAAGTCAATAGCTCTGTAAGAAGACGCAACAGGCATAGCGGCAATAGCTCTTACTTTACAAAGAGCTTTAAGTCTTTCACTGTTACCACCTGCAAGAATAATACCTATAGCTTTCATAATTAAATCGCCTCCTCAATAATAACTACAGACTTTCCGCTAGGAAGCTTATTGTCAGTATAATTTCCGGCAACTGTAGGACCATAGATTACACAGTTTTTACCAATTTCAATTCCGTCAGGAATAGTAGTGTTGCTGCCGATAACCGTGATACCTGTATTATAAATATTAGGCTTGTTTTCGTTAGGAGTGTTATCGCCTGTACCCATAACCACATTATCACCGATAGTAGTGTTCTGGTCAATAATACATCTGTCAATAACAACGTTCTTACCTATATGACAGCCTTCCATAATAATGGAATCTCTGATAACGGCACCTTCCTCAATAACAACATTTTTACTGAGAACAGAATGGATAACTTTTCCCTCAACCTGACAGCCTTCAGAAACAATACTTGTTTTTATCTCTGAATCAGGACCTGAATACATAGGAGGCTGAAGGTCACTGTTTGTATAAATCTTCCAAAAATCTTCGTAAAGATTAAACTGAGGAAGAGTTTCAATAAGTTCCATATTTGCAGCCCAGTAAGACTCAATAGTACCTACATCCTTCCAGTAATCCTTAAATCTGTAAGCATATAAGGTCATACCCTTGTTAAGCATTGATGGAATAATGTGCTTACCAAAGTCACTGTCAGCGTGAATCTTATTGTCCTCAATAAGAGCCTCTCTTAATTTATCCCATGTGAATATGTAAATACCCATACTTGCAAGGTTACTCTTTGGATTAGCCGGCTTTTCTTCAAATTCATAAATTTTGTCTTTTTCATCGGCATTCATAATACCAAAACGACTTGCTTCTTCCATACTTACCTCAAGTACGGCGATAGTAACATCGCAGTTGTTTTCCTTGTGGTATTTAAGCATTGCCGCATAATCCATTTTATAAATATGATCACCTGATAATATAAGAACATATTCAGGCTTGTTGGCGTCAATGTAATCAATATTCTGATAAATAGCGTTAGCTGTACCTGAATACCATTCACCCTTTTCGCCCTCTCTTTGGTGAGGTGCAAGAATAGATACACCACCATTTCTTGTGTCAAGATCCCAAGGAACACCGATACCAATGTGCTGATTAAGTGTAAGAGGCTGGTACTGAGTAAGTACACCTACGGTTTCTACACCAGAATTAACACAGTTACTCATTGGAAAGTCTATAATACGATATTTGCCTCCAAAAGCAACAGCAGGCTTAGCCTTGTCCATTGTCAGGATACCTAAACGACTTCCCTGTCCTCCGGCTAAAAGCATAGCCATCATTTCTTTTTTGCGCATAGCTTTAATCCCTCCATTCGCTATGATTTCTTTAATTATATAATATCATACTTTAGGGGTAAAATACAATAAAAATTATTAAATTTTTAAAAAAAATAGTTAAAAATTCGTAATACATTATTTTATACATTATATTTATTGTTAAAAAATGATGAAAAATTATTTGAAATTGTAAAAAAAATGGCAAAATATTACAAAAACCATTATTTATTTTAAATTATAGAAATTTTATGGTAATTTATAGAAAAATAGGTTAAGATATAATAAAGTAATTAAATTATGAGGAGGCTATTATGAAATTTGGATATATAAGAACAGCGGCTGCAACACCTCAAATTAAGGTTGCTGACTGCAAGTATAATACTGAAAAAATTATTTCTTCAATAAAAGAGGCATATAATAATAACACGGAACTTATTGTATTTCCCGAGCTTAGTGTAACAGGTTATACCTGCGGTGATTTGTTTTTGCAGAGAAGGCTGTTGTCTGCTGCGCTCAAGTCCGTTGATGAAATTAAATCTGCTGTTAAGGATATGAATATTGTTGCTGTTATAGGCTTTCCCTTTGAATATACAGGTAATCTTTATAACTGTGCCGCTGTTTTATATAAGGGCACAACATTAGCTGTTGTTCCTAAAAGCTACCTTCCAAATTATAATGAATTTTATGAAATGAGATGGTTTAAAGAGGCTCTTGATGAAACAATATTTATTGACTTTTTAGGTGATGAGGTGCCTTTTGGTACAGATGTGGTTATAAAGTCTGCATATATGCCAGAATTTTCTTTAAGTGTTGAAATTTGTGAGGATTTGTGGAGTGTTATTCCTCCCTCACTTAATCATGCCCTTGCAGGGGCAGCAATTATTGCAAATCCATCGGCAGGAAATGAAATAACGGGAAAAGATATTTACAGAAAATCTCTTGTTGAAAGCCAGTCTGCAAGAATTATCGGCGGATATATTTATGCTTGTGCAGGCGAGGGAGAATCTACAACTGACGTTGTTTATTCAGGTCATAATATTATAAGTGAAAACGGTATTACACTTAATGAATCCATGCGTTTTAAAAACGGCATAATTTACGGTGATATTGATGTCTATAAAATTTGTGGTGAAAGACTGAGAAATACTTCGTTCAGAACCGATGACAGCAATTACACCACAGTTGAAATAGATTTTAAGCCAAATAAGGGAGAAATTAATCGTTTTATTGACCCTGTGCCTTTTGTGCCTAAGGATTTAAGGAAAAGGGCTAAAAGATGTGAGGAAATAATTAATATTCAGGCTTTTGGCCTTAAAAAGAGAATTGAGCACATTGGCTGCAAAAATGTAGTAATAGGTATAAGCGGAGGTCTTGACTCAACCCAGGCTCTTATTGTTACGGCAAGAGCTTTTGAACTTGCAGGTATTGATAAAAAGGGCATTATAGCAGTAACAATGCCTTGTTTCGGTACAACTGACAGAACATACAACAATGCGGTAAGCCTTGTGAAAAAGCTTGGGGCAACTCTTGTTGAAATTAATATTAAAAAGGCTGTTATGCAGCATTTTGAGGATATTGGGCACAATGCCGATATTCACGATTTGACATATGAAAACTCACAGGCAAGAGAAAGAACAATGATTCTTATGAATATGGCATCTAAGTACAAGGGCTTTGTTGTGGGTACCGGAGATTTAAGCGAGCTTGCTCTTGGATGGGCAACATATAACGGTGACCATATGAGTATGTACGGCGTAAACTGTTCTATTCCAAAGACACTTATTAAGTATCTTATTCAGTATGTTGCAGATACAACTGATGATGAAGAACTTAAAAATATTCTTATGGATATTTTGGACACTCCTGTATCTCCCGAGCTTTTGCCTCCTGATGAAAATGGAGAAATTGCACAGATTACAGAAGATGTAGTAGGACCTTATGAGCTTCACGATTTCTTTTTATACAATATGATGAGATTGGGTTTTGAACCCGATAAGATTTTTTATATTGCACAGATTGCTTTTAAGGATAAGTATGACAGTGAAACCATTTATAAATGGCTCAGAAATTTTTATTGGAGATTTTTCTCTCAGCAGTTTAAGAGAAGCTGTCTGCCTGACGGTCCAAAGGTTGGTTCAGTCAGCCTTAGCCCCAGAGGGGATTGGAGAATGCCAAGTGATGCTTCAGTTAACACATGGATGGAGGTATTTGACAGAATTAAAGAGGAATATAAATTTAATTAAATATTGTTTAAATTGCAAATTTCCTCTTGTATTAATTTGAAATTAGGTATATATTTATATAAATAAATATTTTTTATGATATGAAAGGAAATATATTATGTCAAAAAAAGTAATTGCTGTTTTATTCGGCGGACAGTCATCAGAGCATGATGTATCAAAGGTAAGTGCAGCTACTGTTATTTCAAAGATAAATCAGGATAAATATACAATTATTCCCATATACATTACTAAAGAGGGTCACTGGCTTCTTTATGACGGACCTGTTGAAAATATTCAGAATGACACTTGGGAAAAATTTGCAACATCTGCAATTTTAAGTCCGGATGCTACTCACAAGGGAATTTTCAGAATTGTAGGTGAAAAGCTTAAGCTTATTCCTGTGGATTTGGTATTTCCTGTTCTACACGGTGCAAATGGTGAGGACGGTACTATTCAGGGACTTTTTGAGCTTGCTAAAATTCCTTATGTCGGCTGTGGTGTGCTTTCATCAGCAGTAAGTATGAACAAGGCTTATACTAAGATTATAGTTGAAAAGCTTGGCATTTGTCAGGCTAAGTATGCAGTTGTTTACAGGGCTGATGTTGAAAATAATATTGAGGATGCCATTGAAAAAATTGAAGAGGCTTGTGGTTATCCTTGCTTTGTTAAGCCTGCCTGTGCCGGTTCAAGTGTAGGCATTACAAAGGCACACAACAGAAATGAGCTTGTTGACGGTCTTTGGGTAGCAGCCAAGGAGGACAGAACTATTGTTGTTGAGGAAAACATTACAGGCTATGAGCTTGAATGTGCCGTGCTTGGCAATACTGATGTTAAGGCATCTGCTGTAGGTCAGGTTCTTGCTGCTGCTGAATTTTATGACTATGATGCAAAGTACAATAACAAGGAATCAAAAACTGTAATTCCTGCACCTATTCCTGAGGATAAGGCAGAGGAAATAAGAGAAAATGCCGTTAAGATATTTAAGGCTCTTGAGGGCAGAGGATTATCAAGAGTTGACTTCTTTATGGAGGAGGGTACAGGCAGAATTGTGTTTAATGAAATAAATACTCTTCCGGGTTTTACTCCTATAAGTATGTATCCTATGTTGTTTAATGAAGTGGGAATTACTACAGAAGAGCTTGTTGATAAAATTATTGATTTAGGCTTTGGCAGAAACGAGGACTGATTATGGATAACAGACCTATTGGTGTCTTTGACTCCGGTGTAGGCGGGCTTACTGTTGTTAAACAGATTATAAAGGTTTTGCCTCAGGAAAATTTAGTGTATTTTGGTGATACGGCAAGAGTACCTTATGGGGCTAAGAGTAAGTCAACTGTCACTAAGTTTTCTGAACAGATTATAAGATTTTTGAAAACTAAAGATGTTAAGGCTATTGTTATTGCCTGCAATACTGTCAGCTCAAACTGTTATGAAAGTCTTTCGGAAACCTTTCCGGAGCTTCCTATTATTGAGGTGGTTACTCCGGGAGTGGAAAGTTGTCTTGAGGCTACTAAAAATAAAAGAGTCGGACTTATAGCAACCCAGGGAACAGTAACGTCGGGTGCTTACGAAAGACGTCTTAAAAATGCTGACAGTGAAATTAAGGTATTTAAAAAGGCGTGTCCCCTCTTTGTTCCTCTTGCTGAGGAAGGCTGGACCAATAATGAAGTGGCAAAGCTTACAGTTAAGGAATATTTAAGTGACCTTATTGAAAATGATGTGGATTCCATAATTTTGGGATGTACACATTATCCACTTTTAAAAGCCTGTATAGGCGAATTTGTGGGAGAAAGGGTGACTATTGTTGACCCTGCCAAGGCTACTGCAATTAAGCTTAAAAATTATCTTAAGGATAATGATATGCTTACAGATAATTTAGGTGAGGGTGTAAGAGAATTTTATGTCAGTGATGAGTATGCAAATTTTGATAAAATTTGTAAGCAGGTTTTAAAATATACCTGTAAGGCTGAAAAGGTGGATATTGAGAAATATTAACAGAGAACTTGACAAATTTATACATAAGTGGTATTATCTGATTATGGAGCGAATGCTCCATAATTTTTGGAAATTGAGTTAGTTGCTGCTAACTGATGAGATTAATCAAAATGGAGGTGCTGTTATGGCAAATGCTGTTATTATTGTTTTATTAATTGCTTTGGCTGTTTTTTCTATTAAAAGTTATGCCAAAAAGCTGTCAAAAGGATGCTGCGGAGCAGGCGGTGACAGCGTTAAAAAGATAAAAGTTAAGGATAAAAATGTGGCTAATTATCCGTTTTGTGTCAAAATTGGAATTGAAGGTATGACATGCAGCCATTGCAAGCTTAGAATTGAAAATGCTCTTAATGGTTATACCGGTGTTTGGGCTGAAGCAGATTTAGGCAAAAAATTTGTTTTGGTCAGAATGAAAAATAAATTATCTGATGATGAGTTGAAAGGAATAATTACTTCAGCAGGATATATTGTGACGGAAATTAAAAAGATAAGTTAAACATAATGCTAATTAAATTTTATGTGGGTCAAAATTTGCAAAAATTGCCCTTGACATTGTTTTTTATTAGTGTTATTATGATGTTAACTAAATCGTTGATGAGGACAGTAGCTTTTGATATAGTCATTCAGAGAGGAATGCATTTGCTGAGAGCATTCTATGGCGGCAAAGTGTGAAAACCACCTCTGAGTAGCTCCAATAAAGCTCGGCTAACCCCGTTAACGGTTATAAAAGCGGCAGTTTTACTGCAATTAGGGTGGAACCACGGTAACTCGTCCCTTATGGGACTTGTTGCCGTTTTTTTATTGTATTTTATTTTTTAAAGGAGTGTATGAAATGGTAAATGTTACTTTAAAGGATGGCAGTGTTAAATCCTATGAAGCAGGTACTTCTATTCTTGATATTGCTAAGGATTTAAGCGAGGGTTTGGCAAGAAATGCCTGTTGTGGTATGATTAACGGTGAGGTTGTGGATTTAAGAGAGGGCATTACAGAAGACTGTGAGGTTGAAATCTGTACTTTTGACTCTCCTGAGGGCAAGAGAGCTTTCAGACATACTGCATCTCATATATTAGCTCAAGCTGTTAAGAGATTATATCCTGACGCTAAACTTGCTATAGGTCCTTCAACTGATGACGGTTTTTACTATGACTTTGATGATATGGTTTTCAATCCCGAAGATTTTGAAAAGATTGAAAAGGAAATGAAGAAGATTGTTAAGGAAAACCTTCCTATTGAAAGATTTGAACTTCCAAGAGCAGAGGCTATTAAGTTTATGGAAGAAAAAGGCGAGCCTTATAAGGTAGAGCTTATTAATGACCTTCCTGAGGATGCTGTTATTTCTTTCTATAAGCAGGGTGAATTTACTGATCTTTGTGCCGGTCCTCACCTTATGTCAACTAAGTACTGCAAGGCTATTAAGATTATGAGTGTTGCAGGTGCTTATTGGAGAGGAAGCGAAAAGAACAAGATGCTTGCCCGTTTATATGCAACTGCCTATACTAAAGCTGCTGACCTTGAAGCATACCTTAATATGCTTGAGGAGGCTAAAAAGAGAGATCACAGAAAGTTAGGCAAGGAATTAGGTTTATTCTGTATTCTTGACGAGGGTCCGGGCTTCCCATTCTTCTTACCAAAGGGTATGGTATTAAAGAATACACTGCTAGATTACTGGAGAGAAATACACAAGAAGGCAGGCTATGTTGAAATTCAGACTCCTATGATGCTTAACAGACAGCTTTGGGAGCGTTCAGGTCACTGGGATCATTACAAGGAAAATATGTATACAACTAAGATTGATGATGTTGACTTTGCAATTAAGCCAATGAACTGTCCGGGAGGTATGCTTGTTTATATGCAGGAGCCTCATTCATACAGAGATTTGCCTATTAGAGCCGGTGAAATAGGTCTTGTGCACAGACATGAAAAGAGTGGTGCTTTACATGGTCTTATGAGAGTTAGATGTTTCTCACAGGATGACGCTCATATATTTATGACTCCTGACCAGATTAAGGAGGAAATTAAGGGTGTAGTGGCTCTTATTGATGAGGTTTATACTTTATTTGGATTTGATTATCATATTGAGCTTTCTACACGTCCTGAGGACTCTATGGGTTCAGATGAGGATTGGGAAAGAGCTACAGCAGGCTTAAAGGGTGCCCTTGATGAATTAGGCAGAGATTATGTTATTAATGAGGGTGACGGCGCTTTCTATGGTCCTAAGATAGACTTCCATCTTGAGGATTCTTTGGGCAGAACATGGCAGTGCGGTACTATTCAGCTTGATATGCAGCTGCCTGAAAGATTTCAGCTTGAATATACTGACAAGGATGGCGAAAAGAAGCGTCCTGTTATGATTCACAGAGTTTGCTTTGGCTCTATTGAAAGATTTATAGGTATTTTAATTGAGCATTTTGCAGGTCACTTCCCAACATGGTTAGCTCCTGTTCAGGTTAAGGTACTTCCTATTTCAGATAAGTATGCTGATTATGCAAAGAAGGTTGAGGCTGCTTTTGAAGATGCAGGAGTAAGAGTTGAAACTGACCACAGAGCTGAAAAGATTGGTTATAAAATCAGAGAGGCAAGAAATGAAAGAGTTCCTTATATTGTTGTAGTTGGTGAGAAGGAAGCTGAAAGCGGTACTCTTTCCGTAAGATGTAAGGGTGAGGATTTGGGCTCTTATAAGCTTGATGATTTTATTGTTGAAATTAAGGAAGAAATTAAAAATAAGACTAAGAGATGGTAAATTAATGTTTAACTTCCAATTGGCTTGCCAATCGGAAGTTAAACTATAATTTATTAAACGGAGGAATAAAATGTCAGAAAACAAAATTTTTGAAGCCCAGCCTAATCTTATGTCCTATATTCCGGGATTAAAGGTTGTAGATGCCACATTAAGAGATGGCGGACTTGTTAATGATTTCAAATTTACAGATGAATTTGTTAAGGATTTATACCTTGCGAATATTAAAGCCGGTGTAGACTATATGGAATTTGGTTACAAGGCATCAAAGGAAATATTTGACGAAACAAAATTCGGCAAGTGGAAATTCTGTGTTGATAAGGATGTAAAGGATATTGTAGGTGAAAATGCAACATCTTTAAAGCTTGCGGTTATGCTTGATGTTGGCAGAACCGATAAGAATGATGTCCTTCCAAAGGAGGAAAGTCCTTTTGATCTTATAAGAGTAGCTACATATATTCATCAAATTCCGGCGGCTATTGACTTAATTGAAGATGCAAAAGCTAAGGGATATGAAGTTTCTGTCAATATTATGGCAGTATCAAAGGTAAGAGAAAATCAGCTTGTTGAAGGACTTGAAATGCTTGCTAAGAGCAATACGGATATAATATATCTTGTAGACAGCTTTGGTTCATTCTATCCGGAGGAAATTGAGGTTCTTACAAAGAAATATGTGGAAGTAGGTAAAAAGTACAATAAAAAGATTGGTTTCCACGGACACAACAATCAGCAGCTCGCTTTTGCAAACACTATTACTGCAATGAAAAACGGAGCTACATATGTTGATGCAACAATGAGCGGTATGGGCAGAGGTGCAGGCAACTGTTTTATGGAGCTTTTGCTTGGACTTTTAAGAAATCCTAAGTATAATGTTGTGCCTACAATGGATTTTGTTGAAAAGCATATTTTAAAATTAAAGGAAGAGGGCATTGTGTGGGGTTATGATTTCCCATACCTTATGACAGGTATTTTAAACAGCCATCCACGTACTGCAATTAAATTTACTCAGGATAAGAGAACAGATTATAAGAACTTTTATCACGAAATTCTTGAAATGGATTAATATTATAAGGGGCTTAATGTGACAGCCCCTTTATTAATTATAATTATTGTTAAAGGTTGTTTAAAATATATTACAGGAAGTATTAACTTCCTGTTGCTGTGTTCGCTTTGCTTCCACAGCTACCCTGCAAAGCAGGGTAATATAATACCTCGGCTAGTGCCTCAGTAACTTATCTTCGAAAATCGAAAGCAAGCTTTCATTTTCTTCAGATAAGTTATATTACAGGAAGTTAAAACTTCCTGTAGCTATGCTCACTTCGTTCACATAGCTCTTTGCTGACGCAAAGTATATAACTACCTCGGCTGACGCCTCGGTAACCTTTCGACCAAAATTGAAAGCAAGCTTTCATTTTGGTTCTCATAGGTTATACTATAACTATTCGGCTCTTATAGCATCCAATGCAGATATTTTAATTGCACTGTTTGCAGGATAATATCCTGAAGCTATTCCCACTAAAACAGAAAATATAATTGCACTTATGGCAAGCCATACCGGTATTACGCTTACTCTGTCAGTATTTACAAACAATACCATATAAAGCGTATTCCAGTCTATGATTTCTGTTTCTGTTGATACAATATTTATTATTGCAGATATGATAAAGCTTATTAATGAGCCTAAAATCCCTCCTATAAGACCTATAAAGCCTGCTTCCAGTAAAAACATTGTACGAATATTGCTTATAAGGCAACCCAGAGCCTTCATTACTCCGATTTCTCTTTTTCTTTCTGAAATAGCCATAATCATTGTATTCATAATGCCCAAGGCTGCAACAAAAAGAGAGACGACACCAAGTCCTGCAAACATAAGCTGCTTTTGTCTGACTTCTTTTTCCATAGGTTCTCTTATGCTTTCAAGGGAGCTTGTTGAAAATCCCATTTCTTTTATTTCTTTTTCAACAGCTGAAACATTGTTTATATTGTCAACCTTTACTGTGGCTAAATTGTAGCCTTCTATTTCTTGATTGGTTAAGTTATTAATTTGATTGTATTTTTTAGTCAATCTTTTTAAATCTTCAATGTTAAAAATAAGACCATCAGATGTTTCGCTGCCTTTGTTGTAGTCTTCTTCAAGTATACCTACAATTTTAAATTTTTGAATTACAGGCTTTTCATTTGCGTTAGGGTCAGTGTCACCTAAAGTTAATTGAAATGTTGTATTTAGTATATCAACATAAGGATCGGGAAGCTCAGGATCTTTGTTTTCTCCATCAGGTCCATATAAATAGGACCAATAGTCAATATAATTATTGCCTTGAGGTCTTTGTGTGTCATAAAGGTTGTAGGCAAAATATTTGCCTGCCAAGGCTTCTATAACTTCTCCGCTGCCTGATGTGCCTAAATTCCTGCCGTCTGTAATTTCATAATCAAAAACGTCAATATTATCTTTTTTTATACCTGCAATATTTGTATAATTTGTTTTATATCGTGAATTATCATTTGCTGTTGAAATCCCCATTACAATATTACCTAAGTCAGCCTTAGGATTTACGCCTATAACACCGGGAATGTTTTCTATGTTTTTGACTGTGGAGTCAGTTATTTTAGTGTCACTTCTTGCCTGATAAACTGTTATTATTTGAAGATCTCCCATTTCAGCAAGCATACTTTCTTGTGATATTTTCATAGCTATACCAAATGAAATCATTATAACTACTGAACAGCAGCCAACAATAACACCTAAGACGGTAAGTATGGTTCTTGATTTATGGCGTAATAAATTATGTATACAGATATTAATTAAGTCCTGTATTTTCATCATCAGACCCCCAATTTACTTTAACTGTAGACGCTGCTTTTTTCTTTCTTCTTCTTTTAATAAGGGTTATTATAATAATTATTAATATGACTACAACAATAAATGTGCCTGTTATTATACCTTTGTGTGATGTGTTTTCCTCATCTTCAGTTATTTCTTCAATAGGAAATTCTGTGTCGATATATTCCTCTACTGTCATTGTGCAGGGGAATTCAAGATTTTTCTGCTGAAGGTTAGCATCTTCGTATGAAACTTTTACGGTAAAATTAACCTCTCCGGCGATTTCAGGTATAACAACAAAGTTTATTGTACCGCTTTTGCCTGATTCAAAGTTACCTAAATTTTGTACTGATGTAAGAGCTGTTATATCCCCTGTAATTTCAGCCTTTACATTAGAAAGTTCTCCTTTGCCCTTGTTTACATAGTTCAGGGTTACGGTTTGTTCCTGACCTACGGTTGCTGCTGCAAGAGGTTCAAGAGTTATTTCCAATTTATCGGGCTTATAAACAGGTATTGATACACTTTGGGAAGAGGTAACCTGTTTTCTTTCGGTATTGTCTATATATTCATAGCTGAAATTAAGAGTTAATTTTACTGAGCCTGTTTCAGCTGTTGGAAGGACCTGCATACCGATTGACTGATTTTTTGCCCCCTGAGGCGAAAGCTTTTCATAATAATAGGTGTTAGATGCCTGATGTATTGAAAGTCCATCGCCGGTTTCAAGACTCATAACAATGTTTTCTATTGATGTTGACTTACTTGTATTTTTAAATGAAACATCAAAGTTAAACATATTGCCGTTTGCTATAGGTACGCCGCCATAGTCATATTTACTTACAATAATATTCGGTGTGGCAGTATTTGTTTTTGCGTCATTTTCTGCTGATATTGTAGGCAATACGACTTTTACTGATTCCGTACCTTGTGCAATGCCTTTGCCTGTGTCATATTTATATTTAAGCTCACCTGTTACTGTTTGTGATGTTGCGGTAAGGTTATCTATGGTTTTTCCTTTTAATGTTATGATTTTGCTGTTTCCTGCTTTTATGCTTCCTATATTTATGGAAGAACTTTTGTCTGTTAATATTATGCCTTCACCTGATTCCCAGTTCAATACTCCTGACTTAAGGTCTGTTGTGCCAATGTTATTTATTGTTACTTCAACAGAAAATTTTTGATTGCTTTTTAAAGCTTCGTCAATATTATCGGCTGTAATTTGAAGTAATGGTTCTGAGCCGTCTTCGTCATTTGGATGAGTTGGTATAGTTAGTTTTATTGTATCAGAACCTTGTACGTTGTCATTTTCGGATACGTAATTGTATTTAAGATCCGCCGTGATTTCCTGTGATGATGCGGAAAGTGTTTTCTTTGTTTTAAGTTTGAGTGTTTTGCTTGCTTCTTCACCTGCCGTTAATGTAGGCAATTCAAATGTAGAACTGTCATCAAGAGGAATAAGCTCGTCAGGAAAAGTAAATGTAATTATTGGTGAAGTAATCGTTGTTTCACCAATGTTTTTAATCTTAACAGGTAATGAAAATTCAGTATTACTGCTTACAGGGGCAGAAAGATTGCCTCTTGATACCTGTATTAATGGGGCAGAGCTTTTTGAGGTATACTCCATAGGTATAAAAATTCTGTCAGTATATATACCCTGGGTAATACCATTATCAAGGGAATTATAATTATAGCTTAATGTAATGTCAATTTCTTCTGATGCTGATTGAATGTAGTTGGCACCTTTAAGTCTAAGAGTTATGTATCTGCTTGTACCTGCTGCTATATCAGGTATCTGTATATTTCCCATACCGTTAAGAGAATTAATTGAGTCGGAAAGAGAAATGGTCATTACCGGTCTTTTCATTTCAACTCCGCCTCTGTTCTTAACAATGAGTTTAACGGTAAATTCTTCATTAGCTTTGATTGGATGGGGTATTTCACCTCTTTCTATTTCAACATAAGGCTGCTTTGATGAACCTGTTTCACTGCCTGTGTTGTAGTCATTATTATTATCGTGTTGACTGCATTCATTTATTTGTACGGTGATTTTATCTGATGTAAGGTTTAGATTTTTGTACCTTACTTTAAATGATATTGCATTGCCGGTACCTGTATAGGAGGCTTCTTTAAACTTAACTGTGTATTTAATATTGTCATCTTCTGATGAAGTTATTGTTATAGTGTCAGCTTCAATATTTCCAAAGCTGCCATCTCCAGATATAATATTTATATTGTCTGTTGTAACAACTTCATTTGTTTTAACATAGTTATCAATTATATCAACGGATATTGTGGCAGTTTCACCTTGTTCAATGCGGCTTATTTCCATATTAATGTTGTTTTTTATTGTGTAATCGTCTGCTTTAGGTTTACAGCTTTGAGCAGCGTTTATAAGTGTAAAGTTACTTAATATAATAATTATGCCCAGTATAAGGCTTATAATTTTGATCTTCATTTTATTCATCTTCCTTTCTAATGTCATTTATAATTTCACCATCAGCCAATGTAATAACTCTTGTAGCATATGCTGACAATTCAGGCTCGTGAGTAACTAATATTATTGTTTGATTGTATTTTTTTGCAAAGTCTTTAATCATATTCATAACTTCAATAGTAGTTTTTGTATCAAGATTTCCTGTGGGCTCATCGGCAAAAACAATTTTGGGCTTTGTAATAAATGCTCTTGCAATGCCTACTCTTTGCTGTTGCCCTCCCGACATTTGATTTGGGTAGTGATTGAGTCTGTTGCTTAAGCCCACGGTTTTAAGAATAGCTTTAGCACTTTCTTCTCTTGTTTTTTTATCTACCCCCTTGAATATTAGGGGTAGGGCAGTATTTTCAAGAGCTGTCATTGTTTGCATCAGATTATAGGACTGAAATATAAAACCTAAGTATTTCTGTCTGAATATTGTTAAATCGTTTTCCGACAGCTTTGATATGGGAATATTGCCTATGAGAACTTCTCCCGATGTGGGATTTTCAAGACCTGCAAGCTGATTTAAAAGCGTGCTTTTTCCCGAACCTGATGTGCCGAAAATACAGCATATTTCTCCCGGCATTATTTCAAAACTTATGTCCTTTAAGGCTATGACCGTATCTTCACCCGCCGGATATTCTTTACGTAAGTTTTTGACCCTTATTAGGGGATTTTTCTTTTTGTTCATTATACCTACCTCTTTTGCGTTATCTGTATATTAATTATAATACAGTGTCTGATATATATTGTCAATGGAGATTTTAATTTTATTTTAATTATTTTATAATAAAATATTGATATTTTTGTTGTTAGCATAGATTTGTGTTGTTTTTAACAAATTGAGGAATGGTGAATGGATTTGTAATAATACTGCAAAATTTAAATAAAAATCAGATATAAAAGTTAATAAATCGGTTGCCTTAAATTGGTGAGTGTGCTATAATATATATAATAAATTTTATATATTAAGGAGGAATATATTATGGCTTTAGTTACAACTAAGGAAATGTTTAAAAAGGCGTTTGAGGGCAAGTATGCAATAGGTGCTTTTAACATCAACAATATGGAAATTGTACAGGGTGTTATGAGAGGTGCTGCTGCTAAGAATTCTGCTGTTATTATGCAGTGTTCCAAGTCTGCATTAAAATATGCGGGACCTAAGTGTTTATTAGGCATGGTAGAGGCTCTTGTTGATGAAACAGGCGTTGATGTGGCTTTACATCTTGACCACGGTCCTGACCTTGAAACTGTTAAGCTTTGTGTGGAAAATGGCTTTACTTCTGTTATGTTTGACGGTTCTCACTTTGATTATGAGGAAAATGTTGCAAAGACTAAGGAAGTTGTTGACTATGCACACGCTCATGGTGTAGTTGTTGAGGCTGAGCTTGGTAAATTGGCAGGTGTTGAGGATGATGTTAATGTTGATGCTGCCAATGCTACATACACTGATCCTGATCAGGCTGTTGATTTTGTTACAAGAACAGGTGTGGATTCTTTAGCTATTGCTATTGGTACAAGCCACGGTGCTTACAAGTTTAAGGGTGAGGCTAAGCTTGATTTTGACAGACTTGCAACAATTACTGCTAAGCTTGAGGCTGCAGGTTTTAAGGATTATCCAATTGTATTACACGGTGCGTCAAGTGTAGATCCTGCTGTAATTGAACTTTGTAACAAGTATGGCGGCGAAATTAAGGGTGCAAGCGGTATTCCTGTTGAGATGCTTAGGAAGGCATCAAGTATGGCTGTTTGCAAGATTAATATGGATACTGACATCAGACTTGCCATGACTGCCGGTATCAGAAAGTCATTTGCTGAAAAGCCTGAGGCATTTGACCCAAGAGGCTATCTTGGTGTAGCAAGAGATATGGTTCAGGAATTGGTAGAATACAAGATTGAAAAGGTATTGGGTTCTGTTGACTCTATGAAATAAATATTCCTTGTATTTTTGGAAAAAATGTCTTGCATATTTTAATATATTGTGTTATCATATCTTTTAATATAAGTTTGTTTATGTATAAACTTTTTGGGTAACGTAGCCACAAAAGCGATTGTGAAAGTTTTTTCTTAGCAATCGTTTTTGTGTTATATGAGGAACAAAAATATTTTTAAACAAAGGAGATTAATAAAATGGCATACTATTTTAAAGAACCATCACATACTTTTAGTGAGTACTTGTTAGTACCGGGCTATTCTTCCGAAGAATGTATCCCTGCTAAGGCAAGTCTTGTTACACCTTTAGTAAAGTACAGAAAAGGAGAGGAAGAATGTCCTCTTAAGATGAATATTCCTTTAGTATCTGCAATTATGCAGTCCGTATCTGATGACAATATGGCTATTGCACTTGCTAAGGAAGGTGGTGTGTCATTTATATATGGCTCACAGACTATTGAGCAGCAGGCTGAAATGGTAAGGAGAGTTAAAAGCTATAAGGCAGGCTTTGTTAAGAGTGATTCAAATATCAGACCTGATCAGACTCTTGCCGATATTATTGCTTTAAAGGAAGAAACAGGTCATTCAACAGTTGCTGTTACTGAGGATGGTACTGCTACAGGCAAGCTTCTTGGTATTGTAACAAGCAGAGATTACAGAGTAAGCAGAATGGATCCTTCAACTAAGGTTAGTGAGTTTATGACTCCTATTGAAAATATGATTTATGCTAAGGAGGGGACTACTCTTAAAGAGGCTAATGATATTATATGGGATAAGAAGTTAAATGCCCTTCCTATTGTTGATGACCAGCAAAGACTTGTTGCTTATGTATTCAGAAAGGATTATGAAAGCCACAAGGAAAATACTATGGAGCTTTTGGATTCTCATAAGAGATATATTGTTGGTGCAGGAATCAATACAAGAGATTTTGCAGAGAGAGTTCCTGCTTTAGTTGAAGCCGGTGCAGATGTCCTTTGTATTGACTCATCAGAGGGATTTACAGCTTGGCAGAAGAATACTATTGACTGGGTCAGACAGCATTATGGTGATACTGTTAAGGTTGGCGCAGGTAATGTAGTTGACAGAGAAGGTTTCAGATTCCTTGCAGAGGCAGGTGCTGACTTTATTAAGATTGGTATAGGCGGCGGCTCTATTTGTATAACAAGAGAAACTAAGGGTATAGGCAGAGGTCAGGCTACTGCTGTTATTGAGGTTGCTGCTGCAAGAGATGAATATTTTAAGGAAACAGGTGTTTATATTCCTATTTGTTCTGATGGCGGTATTGTTCACGATTATCATATTACTTTAGCTCTTGCTATGGGTTGTGATTTCTGCATGCTTGGCAGATACTTCTCAAGATTTGAAGAAAGTCCTACAAACAAGGTTATTGTAAACGGTAACTATATGAAGGAATACTGGGGCGAAGGTTC
>DBGCRA010000129.1:0-14241 GCA_048359195.1 Candidatus Gallispira sp. | reverse complement strand
CCAATGCTTGACGGAGCAAGCATTGAATTAAATAAATTTGAGGAGGAATTTGAAATGAAAAAGACTATTGTAAAGAAAATTTGCTACGTTCTGGCTTTGGCAATGCTTTTTACATCAGTGCCTTATTCTGCACTTGATATAAGCACAGTCTATGCAGCCGATAACGGTATAAGCATTATTGAAAGCGGAGGCTGGATGGAAAGTGCATGGCTTAAGTGGGCACCGGTTGATGGGGCAGAGGGCTACAGGATTTATTACAAAAAGACGGCGGACAGCAGTTATACGGAGGCAGATAAGGAGCTAATAAGGGAGTATGACGGATACTTCAGGGCAGATATTCCGGGACTTAGTGCAGGAGAATATGTGCTCAAGGTTGTGCCTGTTGTAGGAGGTATAGATGGCAGGAGTATAGAAACCGATGTGCTGAGTGTAGAGAGCTTTGTAAGAGAAGGATTTGCATTTTCAGCGGAATCTCCGTGCGGTTATACTACGGGAGGCTATAATAAGGATGGTACGGTCAATTCTTCTGCCGATATAGTTTATGTTACCAATGAAAATAAGAATACGGTTACAATAAATGGAGACGAAACAAAGGGCGTGGGTATAAACGGTATATTTGCCTACAGAGAGAAAAATAAAATTAAGACACCTCTTGTTGTAAGGCTTATTGGCAAGGTGGAAATGCCTGATGGTGTTACAAACTATATGATGGGCATTAAGGAAACCGAAAATGTTACTTTTGAAGGCATAGGAGAGGACGCAACCGTTCACGGTTGGGGACTCACAATGAAGAGGGCAAGAAATGTTGAGGTCAGAAATATTGGTATAATGCTTTACGGAGGTATCGGAGGTGACGGTGACAGCCTTTCCCTTGATACGGAAAACAAGAATATATGGCTGCACAATATAGACTTTTTCTATGGAGAACAGGGTAAGGATGCAGACCAGACGAAGGGTGACGGTTCAATAGACCTTAAATCCAGATCTGACTATATTACAGTATCATATAATCACTTTTGGGATTCGGGAAAAACCTGTGTTGCAGGAGGTGTATGGGAGTCAAAGAATCCTGATGATCCTGAGGCAAAGATATTTGTAACCTATCACCACAACTGGTTTGACCACAGTGACTCAAGGCATCCAAGGTGTGTTGCAGCAAGTGTTCATGTATACAATAATTATTATGACGGCAACTGCACTTATGGTATAGGAGCTGCTGTACAGTCCTCAATATTTGCAGAGGGAAATTATTTCAGAAACTGTAAGAGACCTATGATTATTGCTACACAGGGCAGTGATTGCTATGACAGTGCAACGGGAAGTTATAAGGACAAGGGTACTTTATCAGGTCAGACAGGCGGTATGATAAAGGAGTATGAGAATACAATTATTGGAGCAAACAGATTTTATACTCAGCTTACCACACCTGATGAGGGTCAGATAGACGCTTACCATGCTGAGAGCAGAGATGAGATTGTGCCCGAGACAATTAAGGCGGTAAGCGGAGGACATACATATAATAATTTTGATACAAGTGAAGTAATGTATGAATATTCACCTCATAAGTCTATAGAGGTTCCAAGTGTACTTAAAGAAAAGGCAGGAAGAATAAACGGCGGTGACTTTAAATGGACTTTTACAGAAGAGGATGATGAGCTTAAGGATGTTGCCCCTGAACTTAAGGCTGCACTTGTAAACTATACCTCACCTGTTGTAAGAACATTTGTGGATACAGAGTTATCAACTGAAATTACAACAGAAAACGGCACCGAAGCTACAACAAGGGGAGCAGATACAAGTACAGAGACAACAACTTCAGAATCAATTCCTGTAAGCGTTGGAAGCTGGAATGCAGACCTTGAGATACCCTCATGGTTGAATATAGGCAACAGTGTAAAGGGCTCAAACAGTTCATCCCATACTGTTTTTAGGGACATAGATACCGATATTGCACAGCTTAAAAACAGATATTCGGTTGAGAAAAATGATGAAATAAAAATCGATCTTTCTCAAGGGGCAACTGTTAAAATCTATATTGCAGGCAATAATAACGGAGCAGGCAAGGGTACGGTAACCGCAACACTTGAGGGCAGTTCTGTAGGCAGCTATTCTCTCCCAAGCAGACAGGACAGTACAGCAATGCCGTTTGAGGTTAAAACAGATAATGGGGGCACGCTGATATTAAAACCCGGCTATGCAAGTTTGCTGTACAAGATAGAAATTCTTTCAACCGAAGATACTCCAACTCCGGATGAAGAATTTAATGTTCCGATAATAATAACAAACAATTCAGATGCAGATACAACGGTAAAAATAGGAGAAAATGAAGTTAAGGTTTTAGCAGGAAGTGAAGAAAGTATAAATTTAACTCTTGTAAAAGGTACTTACGCAATAGGTACAGACACAGGCTTTAAGGCTGAACCCAATTCAATAGAAGTAAGCAAGGATATTACAGAATATATAGCTGTAAGTATTTCCAAAACAGAAGAAAAGGATGATGGAAATATTATTGTAACAGATTCCGGTAACAATGTAATAGGATATTATGACAAAATATCTGATGCCATAGCGGCAGACAGTACGATAACAGGCAGCATTATATCAGTAAAGCCCGGATTTTATAACGATGGCTTTGATGTAAGCAAATCGGTGACTATTCAAAAAGCAGAAGGTACAGAGGGTGAAGTAGTAATTTATAATACAGATGGTGCTTATGGAAAAAGTATGAAGGGTGCTGTCAGAGTATCTGCAAGTGATGTAATACTTAAAAATATTACTCTACTCAACAATACAAATTCAAGCTATGGTGATATATCTGCTGCATCTGCTAACGGAACAACTGCAGCAGCCCTTATTGCAGACGGGGAGAACAGTGTTTATGAGAATTGTAAATTTATAAGTGTTCAGGATACCATAGTAACAGCAGGCAACAAAACCTATAAGCAGACTTACAATAATTGTACATTCTATGGTGCAACAGATTTTGTATGTGGTTCTTGTGATGTAGATTTTAATAACTGTGAATTCAGAATATTTACAGGTGAGCTTCCGTCTAAGGTTGACAGTTATATCTTTGCACCTAATGTAAATGCAAAATGGAGAGTGAACGGTGGTAAATTTGTTAAGGATGAAAAATGTACCGTTACAAACTTCTTCTATGCAAGAGCCTGGGAGTCAAACTCATCAACTTCTATGACGCTTGATATATACGGAGTAGAAAATGAGGTTGAAATGTCGTCAGCAAAGGGTCTTATGGGCTTTGGAGGACCTACAGGCGGAGGACGTTCACATTCTATAAGCGAATTTAAATTTAATGTATATGAAGGTGCGGACAGCAGTACACCTCTTGTTGCGACAACTGATGTTACAAATGTAGCTTTGTTTGAAATGAGTGAAAAGGACTGTATTTCATTTGTAAATGACAGCAGTTCAAAACTTTTGACAGCTGTATTTGGTGAAAATGTAAGTGATACATTTATAAAAAATGTTCTTCCTGATATAGTGGAGATAGGTTTTGTTTCAGTGGAAAATGCAGATGCATCTAAAATAGACGATACAAATTCAATAGCTTCAACAGCTGTGTATAAGAAGATTACAAGTGTAAAGGGCAGTGCAAATGAATTGTCCGCGGACATTAATGCTCCTGATGGTGTTTATGTAGGTGTTGGTATTTTGAGAGGAATTGAAGGCGGCGAAAAAATAACGGTTGTTCCTTATGTTAAATTTGATGCAAGCTATGGCAGCAGCCAAGGACTTGATGAAACACCTGTTTACCGATTTGGCAGTCCTGTTGAAATTACATATTGATATGAGGAGGTAATAAAATGAAAAGGGTATATATAGCTCCTACATTAGAACGTATAGAGTTTATCAATGCAGATTCTGTAAACCTTACATTAAATCAAAGCGCGGTATTTAACGGTAATATAAGCAGTGGCATAGGTGAAAACAGTGCTTATAAAGTGTTTGGCGTAGGAAAGGAAATAGATTTCTGAGTTGTTTTACCATTACTTTGTACAACTCTGCATTTTATACTACATTATCTTGCCAATATATAAAATGGGCTCAGTTTGTCTGAGCCCTGATTTTTTATTTAAAAGCCGGGGGATTAGCATTAATATCAGTAAATCTGCTGTCGGGTGACGGGGTTGAAAGATTAAAATAAAGTTTGGAATCCTTTGTTATACCAAAATCTTTATTTGAGCCTGTATCCTGAATCTTATTAAATGCTTCTCTGAACATGGCATTGTGAGCTTCTTCTCTGTTTAAAAGGAAGTCAATAGTTTCCCTTACCTTTTTATCTCCAATTTGTCTGTAGAGATATTCGTAAACTACCTTTGCTCTTTGTTCAGATGCAATATTAGACAGCAAATCAGCACACAAATCGCCTGTTACCGTTACGTAATCACCTGTCCAGGAATAGCCTGAAGCATTTATTAATCCGGGGTTTAAGCCTAAAAGCACATGGGTTTGAATTTCGCCTGCACCTGTTTTGTTATAATCTACATCATGACCGTTTAAAAGATTAATTGTTGTTGCTACCATTTCCAAATGGCTTAATTCTTCGGCTGCAATATCCATAAACAAATCCTTTATTTCTTTATCCTTAATTCTGAAGCTTTGTGACATATACTGCATTGCCGCTTTAAGTTCGCCGTTGCCTCCGCCAAGCTGCTCCTGTAAAAGAGCTGCATACTGAGGATTTGGTCCTTCAACCTCTACAGGGTGTAATAGCTGTTTTTCGTGTTTAAACATTTTTTAATCTCCTTTTTTTATTTTAATTTATTTTTGCCTTGTGATTAATAAATTATGTGCATTAAATTAAAATAAATAGGATATTTTGTTATTTCAAAATTTCTCCCATAGTTGATATGGTTACAACATTCCATGGTATAAATTTACCACTGTCAATTAATGCCTTTTTTACTGCGTTTTCAATACCTCCGCAGCAAGGTACTTCCATTCTGACAACAGTAACGCTTTTGATTTCATTAGTTCTTATTATTTCCGTTAATTTTTCTGAGTAGTCTACTGAGTCCAGCTTTGGACAGCCTATAAGGGTAATTTTATTTTGCATAAATTCATTATGAAAATTTCCGTAGGCATAGGCTGAACAGTCTGCTGCAATTAACAAATTTGCATTGTTAAAATAAGGTGCATTAATTGATGCAAGCTTAATTTGTACGGGCCACTGCATTAGTCGGCTTTCAATTTTTGTTTCATTTGTTTTCTGTATATTTCTGGTCATAGACTTTGCCATTGAACCGGGGCAGGTAAAGCCTGATTTTTTCTTTTCCATATTTGCTTTTACTGCTATTTCGTCATAGGCAAGTGCCTCTCTTTCAACAAATGTAATTGCATTTGTGGGACAGGTTGGCAGACAGTCGCCTAAGCCGTCACAATAGTCATCTCTTAAAAGGGCTGCCTTGCCATCAACCATTCCTATTGCACCTTCATGACAGGCTGATACGCAAATACCACAACCATTACATTTTTCTTTATCTATATGAATTATTCTTCTTATCATAATATACCTCCTTGACTTTATGGGCTAATTATAATACAATTATATATCAAAGTCTGTTGTTTTTGCAACGAAAGGTAGTATTTTATGAGGAAATATGTTGAAGTTTTGAAGAAATCAAATTTATTTGAAAATATAAATGAAAATGATATTGAAAATATGATTAGTTGTCTTGGAATAAGGGAAAAGAGATATACTAAGGGAAGCTATATTTACCATTTGGGAGATAGGATTTCTACATTGAATATGGTGGCTGAGGGAGAAGTCCACATTGTAAAAGAAGATTATTGGGGTAACCGGAGTATATTGACTGAAATAGGCATTGGAGAGCTTTTTGGAGAAACCTATGCCTGTCTTAATAATATTCCTTTACAAATAAATGTAGTAGCTGTAAAGAATTGCGCCATAATTGAGCTTGATATTAGCAAAGTGATTAATACCTGTTCTAATTCCTGTCAGTTTCATTCAAAACTTATACAAAATCTGCTTTTTGTGCTTGCGAGTAAAAATCTTATGCTTACAAATAAAATGGAGGCTATGTCACAAAGAAGTATTAGGGATAAGGTTATGACATATCTCTCCCAACAGTCAAGGAAAAATGACAGCAGTGAATTTGATATACCTTTTAACAGACAACAGCTTGCAGATTATATTGCTGTTGACAGAAGTGCTTTGTCTAAGGAAATTTGCAGGCTCAGAGATGAGGGAATATTAGAATTTAATAAAAATCATTTTGTGCTTAAATAAGGAGGTAGAAATGAAAAATAGAAATACAGTAGGACATTTATATGCACTGTTTACGGTGTTTGTGTGGGGTACTACATTTATATCGACTAAGGTTTTGTTAAATGATTTTAAACCCTTGGAAATATTATTTTTAAGATTTGTTGTAGCTTTGGTGGTATTGACGATTATTTATCCTCACAGGTTAGTAATAAAAGAAAGGAAGAGAGAGCTTTTATTTGCAGGAGCAGGGCTTTGCGGTGTTACGCTTTATTATCTTTTTGAAAATATAGCATTAACATATACTATGACGTCTAATGTATCAGTTATAGTATCAACTGCACCTCTTTTTACGGCAGGTTTTTCATATCTTTTTTATAAAAATAAAGAAAAACTGCATATTAACTTTTTTATTGGATGTATAATATCCATAGCCGGTATTTGTCTTATAAGTTTTAGTGGAAATGAATTGGAGTTAAATCCATTAGGAGATTTTTTGGCTCTTTCAGCAGGTGCGATTTGGGCTATGTATTCTATAATTACTAAAAAAATAAGTGATTTTGGATACAATACTATTCAGGTAACCAGACGAATATTTATATATGGTCTTTTATTTATGTTACCTTTACTGCCTTTTTTGGACTTTAATTTGAATTTGAGCCTTTTTGATAATAAGGTGTTTTTGGCTAATTTTCTTTTCTTAGGTATTTTGGCATCGGGAATATGTTTTGTCACTTGGAACTGTGCCGTTAAAATACTGGGACCTGTTAAGACGAGTGTTTATATTTATTTACAGCCTGTGATTACTATTGTAATTTCTTTTTTTGTACTTAGTGAAAGGCTTACGTTGGTTTCGGTTATTGGTACAGCACTGACTTTGGGAGGGCTTGTTTTATCAGAAAAGAAATACAGTAAATAAAAAGGCTGTTGTTTTTTCGACAGCCTTTACTATATACACCCACCGGGAATCGAACCCGGAACTAGCCCTTAGGAGGGGCTTATTATATCCGTTTAACTATGGATGCATTGGTGTAATTATACAGCAATATACCATAAAAGTCAAGGATAATATTTATTGTTATACACGGATAATATTATTGTTATAGAATACAAATTCGCCATATAAAAGCTATTTTAGAATTGAATTTTATTGGCAAACCTTTGTTCCATTTGCTCTTGCCTTAAATTTAAGACCTAAAATTTCAGCAGCTCTTTTACACATTATCATTCTGCCTAAAAATATTTCAAAGTAATCCATTACTGTACATATATTGTAGTCAAGAGTAAGATCAAGTTGAATTGTTTTCTTGGCGGCATTTATTATAAGATTGGAGCTTGTTACTGCATAGTTTACTCTGTCGTGAATGTCAAAGTCTGATTTTTTCTTTGTGCAAACTCTGTTTCGTCTTACATCGGTTTTGTCAGCAAGTATTAATGCGGCAGATATTGGATCGATGGGTGTACCTGTCTTTTCGTCATGTTGACCTATTGCTGAACATATTAATGCTACGTCTTTGTAATGCATACCCATATTTGACAATATCCGGAAGGTCATTATTGCACCGCTGTGGGCATGGTCATTTCTGTTTACAGTATTGCCTATATCGTGCATATAACCTGCAATTTTTGCCAGCTCAATTTCCTTTTTTGAGTAGTTAAGTTTTCTTAAAATATTGCCTGCTGTTTCGGCAACTAATGCGGCATGAGCTTTTGAATGCTCGGTAAAGCCCATTGCACCTGTTACAAAATTAGCTCTGTCAATATAGTGATTAATCATTTCATTTTTCTTAATTTCATTGTAGCTTATGTCTTTGCTCATTATTTTATCCTCTTTTCATTATTATATTGATTAATTATAGATGAGTTTTGTAAATTTGTCCTCCACAGTCAGGTAAATAATGAGTAAATAAAAAGGAGGCTGTTTGTCAGCCTCCTGAAAATTATTCACAAACAACAATAGATACGGGATTGTTAAGGGGAGGTATGCTCATAGTCATAGCCTCGCCGTACTCCACAACCAGTTTTGTATCAACGGTTATGGAATTAATATCAACCGTATTTCCGTTAAGGTCAGTAACATTTACATCATCACTTTTATTAAGCCTTACTTCACCTTTTACGGAATCATTAAACAGAATTTCTTCATCAGATACTTCTGTTACAACTCCATTACCTGTTATCTGAGTTTCTTTTTTGTTTGTAATAATGTTTAATACATTGTTTTCTTCTTTAATTTCATAAGAAAGTAAGTCAGTTATAACGTCTGTTGGAACATAAGCTGTAGAATTTACAATAACAGGTGCACCGCTTAATGGCATAGGTGCTGTTTTGGCAAAGGTATAGCCATTTTCGCCAATGCTGAACGTTATGTAAAGAGGTCCTCCGTTTGATATTATAACGGTCTTTGTTTCGCCAATCCATTCTACATTTAAGCCTAAAGCCTCTGCTATAGGTCTTACAGAAATATATGTATTACCGTTTTCTTCCATAACACTGCTGTTTTCAACAGCTGTGCCGTTAATTGCCACACTTCCTGAAGCAATGGCTGATGTAGAGAATGCCCCTATTAGCGCTATTGTGCATAAAATTTTCTTTTTCATAAGTTTTCACTCCTTTCAAGAATATTATATAGTATTTCATAATATAAAGCAATTACGGAATTATTAAGGTTTTTGAATATAACCGCCAATATATGTAAAACATAAATCAGAGGTGATAATGTGGTAAGGAAAATAATATTTATAATGTGCTTAATACTTAGTGTAAACTGCTATGGTGCAGAAAAAAAGCCTGATGTCAACGCTCTTTCCGCTGTTTTAATTGATGCGGATACAGGAAGGGTGCTGTGGGGAAAAGATGAAAATAAACCTATGGCAATGGCAAGCACCACTAAAATAATGACGGCAATTATTACTCTTGAAAACGCTGATATTCAGGATAAGGTTACTGTATCAAAAAATGCCACTCTTGCTCCTCCCGTAAAAATGCACTTGCAGCAGGGTGAAGAGCTTACCCTTGAACAGCTTTTATACGCTCTGCTTATGCAAAGCTCCAATGATGCCGCAGTAGCCATTGCGGAAAAGGTTGGAGGCAGTGTTGAAAATTTTTGTGATATGATGAATAAAAAGGCAATGGAGCTTGGCTGTACCGATACGGAATTTGTTACACCAAACGGACTGGATAAGGGCAACCATCATTCTACGGCAAGGGATATGGCTTTAATAGGTGCTTATGCAATTAAAAATGAGGAATTTATAAGAATAAGCAATACTCAAAATGTATCCTTTGCATCTAATAAAAAAAGTTATTCCATTGTTAATAAAAATCAGCTGTTAAATTCATACGAAGGTGCTATTGGAATAAAAACAGGCTTTACCGGAAAGGCAGGACACTGCTTTGTAGGTGCGGCAAAAAGAGGAGATGTAACTCTTGTTTCCGTTGTTCTTGCAAGTGGCTGGGGAACAGCAGGCAAGGCTAAGAAATGGACGGATACAAGGGAAATTTTAAATTATGGCTTTGATAATTATAAAAAATATAGTATAATAGGAGATAATATTGATATATGCGTTGATAAAGCCAAGGTTTCCAAAACTTCACTTAAATATAAAAACAGTGTTGAATTGCTTTTAAATGAGGATGAAAAAAATAATATCGTTTTTAAAAATAATGTACCTGACCTAATAGAAGCGCCAATTATTGAGGGAGATAAAATCGGTACAGGTGAAGTTTATGCAGGAGACTTCAAAATTGCAGAAATTGATATTATTGCCACAGAAAATATTGAAAAGCACAGTCTTGGCAACAGCTTTAATAAAATAATAAAGGACTGGATAAAATTAGTATGCTGATGAGATTACAAAAATATCTTGCAGAGGCGCAGGTCGCCTCAAGACGTAAGGCTGAGGAAATAATATTGCAGGGAAGAGTAAGTGTAAACGGTAATATTGTAACTGAGCTTGGTACTAAGGTGGAAAGTGAAAGTGACATAGTGGAAGTTGACGGTAAAAAAGTAAATATATGTGAAAAAACAGTTTACATTATGCTTAATAAGCCGGAGGGTTGTGTCACTACCGTTAAGGATCAGTTTAACAGAAAAAGTGTTTTGGATTATGTAAAGGATATAAAGGAAAGAATTTATCCTGTAGGCAGACTTGATTATGACACATCAGGTCTGCTGATTCTTACTAATGACGGAGATCTTACATATAAGCTGACTCATCCTAAGCATAATATTGAAAAAACATATATTGCCGATGTTGACAGAGAGCCTGACAGCAATGATATGGAAAGATTTAAAAATGGACTTATAATTGACGGCAGAAAAACTGCCCCTGCTGAAATAGAAATTGTGGAAAAGGGATGCCTTACATCCCTTAAAATAAAGATACACGAGGGCAGAAACAGACAGGTTAGGAAAATGTGTGCTGCGATAAACTGTAATGTTATAAGACTTAAAAGAATTGCAGAGGGCAATTTGGAGCTTGGAAATCTTGAAAAGGGGAAGTACAGATATCTGACAGCAAGTGAGACAGATTATTTAAAAAAATTGTAACATAATGCTGAAAAAATGAGGTGAAAATATGTTGTCATTTGAGAGTGATTATACAGAGGGAGCACACCCTGAATTATTGGAAAAACTTATGGAAACCAATGTGGAAAAACTTCCGGGCTATGGAAGTGATCGGTATTGTCAGAGTGCGAAGGAAAAAATAAGAAAGGTATGTCATTGTCCTGAAGCTGAAATTTTCTTTTTAATGGGAGGAACACAGACAAATGCTGTTGTAATTGACGGAATTCTTGAAAAATATGAAGGGGTTATAGCTGCAAAAACAGGTCACGTCAGTGTTCACGAAGCCGGTGCAATTGAATATACGGGACATAAGGTTTTGGAGTTAAATCAGCATAAGGGGAAGATTGAAGTAGGAGAGCTTGAGGAGTATTTAAAGAACTTTTGGGAGGATGAAAATCACGAACATATGGTTTTTCCGGGAATGGTTTATATTTCTCACCCTACTGAATACGGTACATTATATACTAAAGATGAGCTTCAAAATATTTCTAAGGTATGCAAAAGCTATAATATTCCCTTATATCTTGACGGTGCTCGTCTGGGCTATGGCATTATGAGCAACGAAACTGATGTTACAATATCCTTAATTGCTGAGGTATGTGATGTGTTTTATATAGGAGGAACAAAAGTAGGAGCTTTATGCGGTGAGGCTGTTGTATTTACAAAAAACAATGTGCCTAAGCATTTTACTACTGTTATTAAACAGCATGGAGCTCTTATGGCTAAGGGAAGACTTTTGGGTATTCAATTTGACACTCTTTTTACTGATGATTTGTATTTTAAAATAAGCAGACATTGTATTGAAATGGCTGAAATTTTAAAAAATTGTTTTAAGGCAAAGGGTTATAAATTTTATATTGATTCACCTACTAATCAGCAGTTTATAATTCTTGAAAATTCCAAAATGGAAGAATTAAAGAAAAATGCCGCATTTAGCTTTTGGGAAGTATATGATGCAAACCATACTGTTGTAAGGTTTGCAACAAGCTGGGCAACTGAGAAATCAGATATATTTAAGTTAGATGAATTAATATAAATATTGTCATTTTTTGGGACAGGTGGAAACCTGTCCCATTTTTTGTCTAAATAGGACAGTATAAATACACTTAACTAAGGAGATTTTAATATTGAGAGGTGAGTTAAGTGAGTAATAAAAAAATACTTTATTTTTTTGGAATAATTTTATTTTTTACACTATTATATTTTGTAATTGAATACATTTTTATACCTAAAAATATTTATATGACAACAGGTGAAAGTTATGTTGTAAATATGTCTGCTCCTTTTAATGGAGAAATTGAATGTGACGATGTTATAAATGTAAACAATAAAAGGGTAGAAAACAATATTGAATTAAGTCTTGATGATGAAAATATAATAAGCTGTGAAAACGAGTCCAAGGCTGATATGCAGGTTAAATTCCTGGGTATTCCCATAAAAAAAGTGCAGCTTTGTTTTATGCCTGAAAGGAAAGTTGAGGTAATAGGCAGAACTGTAGGTATATGTGTGGATACAAAGGGTGTCCTTGTACTTGGTGTGGGACAGGTTAAGTCTACAGACGGAAAGGACTATACTCCTTGCAAGGGTTTACTTAAATCAGGAGATATAATAATATCGGTAAACGGTGAGAAGGTTGACAGAAAAGAAAGCCTCATAAATCTTGTAAACAGTGACAGTCAGGTATCCGTAAGGGCTTTAAGAAAAAATGAAGAAATTAATTTTACGGTTACTCCAATAAAGTCTATTGATGATAACAGTTATAAGCTTGGTTTGTGGGTGAGGGACAGTACTCAGGGTATAGGAACAATAACATATTATGACAGAGAGAATAACAGATTTGGTGCCTTGGGACACCCCATAAATGATATAGATACAGGTAAGCTAATGGAAATAGAAGGAGGAGAAATTCTTGATGCTACTGTGGAAAGAGCGGAAAAAGGCAAAGAGGGAGAGCCCGGTGCACTTATAGGAAATATTAATTTTGACAAGCCTCTGGGATATGTGGACAGTAACAAAAATAATGGCATTTTTGGTCGGATGTGCGAAGAAATAAAGGGCGTAGAAATGCCGATTGGATATAAAAATGATGTAAAAATTGGAAATGCGTCAATATATGTCAATATAAATGGTAAATTTGTCGATGAATATGGTATTCATATTGATAGCATAAACAAGTATAATAATAGTGACACTAAAAACTTTGTTCTGACAGTAACTGATAAAAGGCTTTTAAATGTGACAGGTGGTGTTGTTCAGGGGATGAGTGGCTGTCCTGTTGTACAAAACGGAAAGCTTGTAGGTGCAGTGACTCATGTTTTTGTAAATGACCCTACTAAGGGTTATGGAATTTTTATTGAAAATATGTTAGATTTTTAGCAAAAGTACTTGACTAATTTTTAAAGTATGTTATTATTATCATATAACGATTAGTACTTAAATATTAATACGAAACGAAATGGGGTTGTGCTATGAATATACTATTGTCAATTAACAACTATGAAGAATGTAAAAAACTTGAAATTGCTTTTAAAAAAAGGTCAGCAGTAACGGAAACAATATCCACCAGAAATATTCCCTTTGCTATTGAACAGATGAAAAACGCAACTGTAAATACAGCGGTATTTGACCTTGAAATTTTCAAGAATAATTTTATGGAAACTCTGTCTGCTATAAGAGAAATGAAAAATATCAATGCTAAGGCGAAAATTATATTAATAACAAACGAGGATGAAGATGTTATGACATCTGCGGCATTCAGGTTTGGTATTAATTATGTTATTGTAAGACCTTATGACATAAATTCGGTTGTGGACAGAGTAATGGATTTAAGCGTTACGGGAGTTGTAATAAATGATGAGCTTGAAAACAAAAACAAAACCAATTATGTTGAAAGAATGACTTCATCTGTTTTAAACGGCACGGGTATTTTGCCTAATTTAAAGGGTTATAAATATTTAAAGGAGGCTATAGTCATGGGATACATGGATAATAATGTGCTTGATGCCGTTACTAAGTTTTTGTATCCTGAGATAGCGAAACATAACAACACTACTGCTGAAAGGGTTGAAAGAGCAATACGACACGCAATAGAGTCAGCCTGGAATAAATGCGGAGGAAACGGCTTTTATTCAAAGATGGGCTTTGCTGATGCTTACAGCAGCAAAAGACCTACGAATAGTGAATACATATTTGCAGTTGTGGAATATCTTAATAATCACAGTTCATATTAATGGGAATAAAGTCCGGTATTCTGTTTAAATTATATTTAAACAGATGCCGGACTTTTTTGCTTTTAAGGCATTTCATCAGGACAAACGCATGAGTAAATAAATTGTAAACAAGAATTAATATAACACCGCCTTACTTATGTTAAAATAAGAGTAAAGGCGGTGTTAAAACATGGAAGATATTTTAAAATATGTTG
>DBGCRA010000128.1:0-13525 GCA_048359195.1 Candidatus Gallispira sp. | reverse complement strand
TCGTTGTCTGTTATATTATTAAAAAATAATATAACAGACAAACTTTGTGCGACCGCAAAATGCTTTTGAATTATTAACTTCCGATTGGCAAGCCAATCGGAAGTTAAACATTAATTTATCCAACAAGGAGGTGTTAAAATGTCAAATCTAAACTGTTGTGAGCTTTGTTCTCACTATGTATACGATGAAGAAATGCAGTGTGACTATTGTGAAGTCAATATAGATGAGGATGAAATGGCAAGAAGCTGTACATATTCAAATTATTCATGTCCCTATTTTCATTATGACAATGAATATGAGACAGTTAATAAACAGATTTAAGGTGATTTATATTGAAAAATGATATTAAAAAAGTATTATGTTTAACAGCTTTTATTATAGGTGACATAGGTATATTTGTTGCTTTGGTTATATTTGCCAATAGTTTTAAGGAATACAAAACAGATGAAATAGTAGAAACAACAACAAGTGCATACGAATTAATCACAGAAAGCACAACATACCAACAGACAAGGGCAATAGACAGCAAAAGCACATCACCTCTGGTAAATTGGATGCGAAAACAAATAAAAAATGTAAGAGAAAAGTAGTTATGGAATAGAAAATTAAATCTGCCAATGATTGTTTTACATTATATAGGCTAAATTTGCACAAAAAAATAAAAAATTTGCTTTTAAAGAAACGCAATATTGTCAAAATTGCACAATATTTTTAAGCAAAAAAATTTTTTTGGTAAATTTGTTTAAAAAAAACACAATTATTTGTACGCATATAAAACCGAGAAATTTTTAAAAACAAATTGACATTTCAGCAAAAAGAACGTATAATTTTAATTGTATAATATTCTAGTGAGAAACTATGCACATTTCTCAAAATAGAATATTTCCTAAATTAAAAAAATAAAGGAGGAAGTAAAATTGAGAAAATCAATTAAAAGAATTGTAAGTTCCGTTCTTGCAGCTACAATGGTACTTACATCATGCATTGTGAGCAATTTATCTATTGCTACAGCAGCAGGTGAACAGACAGGCTTGCCTATCACAGTTGACGCCAGTGAAATTAATTTCCCACTTGATCAGTCTTATACCGGTGAAGTAACAGTTGAAGTTGATTTTGATGTTAACGGTGTACTTGGTGGTGCAGGCAGTCTTTTAAGACTTCGTTCATCTGACGGATTCGACCACGAGGCAGCTTTAAGAGTTACAAGTGGTACAACCGGTGATACAGTTATTGGTAAGGATAATAGCGGTACACCAATCGGTACAACAGTAATTGGTAATAACAAACTTGTTATGACATTAAATACTGTTACAGGTGAAATTACAGCAACTTATAATGGTGTAACAGCATCAAGAATGGATGATTCAAAATACATCGGCAAAGATGTCAGTCTTATTAAGTTTGGTACAAAGACAGGCAGAACAACTGTTGTAAACTCTATTAAGGTTACAGCAACAGGTTCTGTTACTGAGGATACAACAGAAGCTCCAACAGAGGCAACTACAGAAGCTCCAACAGAGGCTCCAACAGAAGCAACTACAGAAGCTCCTGCAGGTATCCCTGATGGCACTTATGAACAGACAGGCTTGCCTATCACAGTTGATGCCAGTGAAATTAATTTCCCACTTGATCAGTCTTATACCGGTGAAGTAACAGTTGAAATTGATTTTGATGTTAACGGTGTACTTGGTGGCGCAGGCAGTCTTTTAAGACTTCGTTCATCTGACGGATTTGACCACGAGGCAGCTTTAAGAGTTACAAGTGGCTCAACCGGTGATACAGTTATTGGTAAGGATAATAGCGGTACACCAATCGGTACAACAGTAATTGGTAATAACAAACTTGTTATGACATTAAATACTGCTACAGGTGAAATTACAGCAACTTATAATGATGTAACAGCATCAAGAATGGATGATTCAAAATACATCGGCAAAGATGTCAGTCTTATTAAGTTTGGTACAAAGACAGGCAGAACAACTGTTGTAAATTCTATTAAGGTTACTGTAAAGGGCAACAATAATCCTTCTGTAGAGACAACAACTGAAGCAACTACAGAAGCTCCTGCAACAGAGGCTACAACAGAAGCTATAACAGAAGCTGTTACAGCTGCAGCTAATGAAGTTCTTGTAACTCCATCTTATAAGATTGATGGCGAGAACGTAGTTGTTGATTACAATGTATCAGTTGGTGAAGGTGCAATGTTCAACAACTATACAATGTTCTTAACATTTGATCCATCTGTTCTTACTCCTGTAAGTGCAGCAGATGGTGAAATTGCAATTACTGCAACTGATGCAACAGGTGGATCTATTAGTATTCCTGCATCAAATGCAACAAATATTGAAACACAGTTTACCAATGCTCCGGAAGCAGGCAATACTGATTTTGATGGTGCAGATGGTATTAAGACTCAGGCTGAATTAGGTAAGATTAAGGTTGCTTACTGCATCTTTGATAAGGACTTTAGTCAGGCTGAAGGAAGCCTTCCTGCTTTCACAGAAAGCGGTAAGTTATTCACGGTTACATATAAGATTAACGGTGATGTAAATGGTTCTAAATTAGCTGCAGCAATTCAGACTATGAATTCTGTATCTGCTGATTCAAATGTTCAGAGTACTCCTAACTCTGTAGGTAGTGAAGTAACTATCAGTGGTTATGAAGCTCCAACTGAAACCACAACTATTGAAACTCCTACTCCTGCAGGATTCCAGATTAAGGGTGATAAGCCTGAAACAGTTGCAGGCGGTAATGCTACAGTTACATTTAGCTTGGCAAATACTCCTGATTCAGGTATTGCAAACTACACAGTTATTGTTAAGTTTGATCCTGCTAAGTTAACAATTACAGGTGGTACTACTCCTGGATTTGATTACGATTCTAATGTAGTTGCTAATCAGATGGCTTACGTTCCTGTAAACGATTCTGATTATGGTGTAGATGCAACTAATACTAAGACAGCTGCTGAGCTTGGTATTATTAAGATCGCACCTCTTAAGAACAGTGGTTCAGTAACAGGTGATGCAGCTGTATTAACTCTTGATTTCACTGCTGACGCATCTCTTACTCCTGGTGAGTATCCTGTTGATATTACTGTAATTAAAACAGGTGATGCTGATGGCAATATTATTGAGTGTACAGGTGTTGCAGGTGCTGTTGTAATTAAGTCTAGCACTCCTGTCGATGATACAACTACAGAGGCTACAACAGAAGCTACAACTGATAAGGCTACAGAGGCTACTACTGATAAGGCTACAGAGGCTACTACAGCTGAAGCAACTGAAACTACAACCAGAAAACCATCTTCAGGTGGTGGCGGCGGTGGTGGTGGCAGCAGCCACAAGACTACTACAACTGAAGCTACTACAGAGGCTACTACTAAGTCTAGTGTTGTAGAGGGTGATGTTGAAGCTACTACTGTTGAAGTAAGCATTAAGGTTCCTACTGATAAGATTACTGATTTTGAAGGCTTCATTGATATTGACAATTATCCATGGGCTGAGGATTCTATTAATAAGTTAGCTGAATTAGGTATTATTTCCGGTATTGGCGACAGATTATATGGTCCTGCACTTCCATGCAGAAGATGTGACTTCGCTATCTTAATTAACAGAACTCTTGGCGTATCAGTATCTGCTACTCCTAAGAACTTCTATGATAATGAAGACCAGAGCAAGTACTACTACAATGATTGTCTTGTAGGTTATAACGCAGGTATCCTTTCAGGTTACGGCAATAACTACTACAAGCCGGAACAGTACTGTACAAGAGAAGAAATGGCAGTTCTTATTGCTAAGTCATTTGAATGGTTAGGCAATGATGTAACCAGCACTGATCTTTCTGTAAACAACAAGTACTCTGATGTTGATAACATCTCTTGGTGGTCAGCTCCATATGTTGCTTACTTAACTGATAAGGGTATCTTAAACGGTAATACTGATGGTACATTATTACCACAGAACTACATCAACAGAGCTGAAATGGCTGTAATGATGGCTAAGGTTTATGATTATGCTCTTGAGTTAGTAAACGGCGGTGCAGACTTGGATTTAAACGAAGTTGAAGGCTGATAATCTGATTACTTTAAACAAAATATAGTTTTGTGTTTAGGGAACTCCACGAAAGTGGGGTTCCTTTTTTGCAGAGAAAAAGGAAATATTGTTGACTTGGTGATTTTAATGAATTAGAGATTAGCTGACCAAATAGATGTCAGCTAATCTATATAGCTAAGTATAGCGGACACGCAATGCGTGCTCCTACAAGCTACATAAACCTATATGTAGGGGCGAGCATTGCTCGTCCTATGAATTTATCAATCAAAATTCTCCGTCTGCTTACGCTGCTACCTCCATTGAAGCGGAAGAAGTACACGGTTTTTGAATGAGTAAACAAATTGTAAACAAAACAGGAAAATAACACTGATAATTTACAATATATTAAATTTAAAAGTATAATCACAACAAAATTTTTTATAAATATTTTCCATATAGTACAAAATAACGATACTGTCCATAGATTATTAAAAAATTATTCATAAAAAATTAACTCGTTAAAAACTGTGGGAAGAAGTATCCGCCGAGGCGCTTTAACCACGTTTTTACGAAGTGACTGAGGGATTTAGCGTCGCAGACTAAAATCCGCAGGTTTGCAATCCCGAAGAATACGGGGCTTGCTTTGCGAAGCAAAGTTGCTTGATGGAATTTACTTCCTTGAGGTCGGTCGCAAAACTTTGTTTTGCTGCTTGCCTATGCAACCTAAGGACAGGAACCAATGCCATATTTATATGGCATTGGTTCCTGTCCTTAGCTAATTGCCCAAAATGCGACTGCATTTTGGGCATACAAACAATAATTTATAAGTAAATTACCTATTCTTTATTTTCCATTGTCTATTTATAGAATAAACAAAATAAACAAAATTTTAACATAATCATTGACATTAAAAAGCAAGTGTTTTATAATCACTATATATAGTATGATGTACTGCTTTAAAGTGTTGCATTAACTTAAGTATGAAAGGTCTTGATTATTTGGACAATTACAGTATAAGTATGCCTTCATATTCTATAGGTAAAGGCGTATATTCTAAAATTGGCGAGGTTTGCTCTTCTTATGGTAAAAGGGCTGTAGCAATAGGAGGTAAAAAGGCTATTTCTGCCATAAAGCCTCTCATTATGGCAGAGATTGAAAAAACAAATATAGAAATAACAGATTTTCTTTGGTATGGCGGCGAGGCTGCTTATGAAAATGTTGATTTTCTTATGGAGGAGGAGGCTTTTAAAAAAGCTGATATGATATTTGCCATAGGAGGCGGAAAGGCTCTTGACACAGGCAAGTGTCTTGGGGTGAAAGCCAAAAAGCCTGTTTTTACTTTTCCGACTATTGCATCTACCTGTGCTGCCTGTACAAGTGTTTCAATTATGTATAACAAAGACGGAACATTCAAAGGTCCTTTTTTCTTTAATGCACCTCCTGTTCACGCTTTTATTAACACTGAGGTTATAGCAAAAGCTCCTTATAAATATATATGGGCCGGCATGGGTGATACTTATGCTAAGTATTTTGAGGCAGAGGTGTCATCAAGAGGGGAGGAGCTTCCTCATTATTTTGATATGGGTGTAAATATTAGCAAAATGTGCGTTGATCCTGTTATTAAATACGGTAAGACTGCCATTGAGCAAAACAAAAATGGTGAGGCGGGTTACGAAATTGAACAGTGTATACTTGCCATAATTGTTACTACGGCAATGGCTTCTATTTTCCTTACTGCCGAGCATACGGTACATTATAACAGCGGATTGGCTCATGCAATTTTTTACAGCCTTACAAGGTTTCCTCATATTGAGGAAAGACATCTTCATGGTGAGGTGGTAGGCTTTGGTATACTTATTCTTTTATATATAGATAAAAATAAGGAATGGTTTAATAAAATATATGAATTTAATAAATCCATTGGTCTTCCTGTAAGGCTTGAAGATATAGAAATAACCTTTGAACAAATCAATGAAATTCTTGAAGCAATAACAGAAAGATCAGACATTGAGCATAACCCTTATGTTATTAATCGGGAAATGCTTTTAAATGCTTTTAATCGCATGTGAGATAGACTCCCACCTCTATAGGTGGTGAGTAAAGCAAGCTTTTAAATTTTATGATACAATTTGACTAAAGTCAAATTGCCGCAAAAAAAACTAACCTTAATCGCTTCGCTCAAGAACGTTTTTTGCTATCAAAGTGGGAGTACAATCCCCCATCAATGAATCGGAAAGACAAATCCGACTGCCAAAGGCAGCTTTTGCGAAGCAAAAGTTCTGACGATTAATGCTCCGCAAGTCAGCACTTTTGTCTTACGACAAAAGCCGCACAATGTGCGTCCGCATTAATCTTTGCGGTGCAATGATGTGCACGAATTTGGAAAGGAATATGTTGGCTAAAGCCAACCCAAATTCGACACCAATGCTTGACGGAGCAAGCATTGAATTTTTAGAAAAAGGAGAATAAAAAAATGAAATTAAGAAGATTATTGGGACTTACATTATCAGCTCTTATGCTGATGTCAGGTTGCGGAAGCGATACTGAGCAGACTGAAAGCACAACATCAAATGATGAGGGTGTATTAAAGGTTGGCGTTGTTCAGATGATTGAAAACGGTGCCTTTAACGACATGAGAGAAGGCTTTATTCAAGAGCTTAGAGATAAGGGTTATACTGAGGATAAGCTTGAAATTAATTACAAGTCAGCTCAGGGTGATGCAACCAATCTTAATACGATTTGTCAGTCAATGGTTAGTGATGGCATGGATTTAGTGTGTACCATAGCTACACCTGCGACTCAGGCAATGGTAAATTTAAACAGTGACATTCCTGTTGTTTTTGTTGCTGTTTCAAATCCTGTTGCAGCAGGCGTAATTACAGATTTGTCAAAGCCTGACAAAAATGCAACAGGTACTTCAAATGCAATTCCTGTAAGTGATATTTTTGCTTTAAGCGACAGTCTTACTCCCGGTGTAGAAAATTACGGTATTTTGTATAACACAAGTGAGGTAAATTCAGTTAATACTGTTAAGGATGCAAAGGAATATCTTGACAGTAAGGGTGTAGGATATACAGAGGCTGTTGTTACAAACTCATCAGAGGTACAGCAGGCCGCACAATCTCTTGCAGGCAAGGTTGATGCTATATTTATTCCTAATGACAGTGTAATTCAGGATGCAATGCCTTTAGTAACAGAGGTTGCAAGAGCTAATAAAATTCCTGTTTACGGCAGTTCTGCAGTAATGGTACAAAGCGGTGCTTTTGCTACAGTTGCAATAAGTGACAAAGAAATTGGTGCAATTTCTGCTGATAAGGCTGTTCAGTATTTTGAAGGCACAGCTATTGCAGATATTCCTGCTGAAATTGTTCCTGCATCTGACACTATCGTTAATCAGACTACAGCAGATGCTATTGATGTAGTTATAGCCGATGATGTTAAGGCAAGTATAAAGTTTATAACTGACGGCGAATAAGAGGTAATAATATGTTATTGATTTTAGGCTCCCTTCAGCAAGGCTTTATATATGCTCTTCTTGCTTTGGGAATATATATAAGTTTTAGAATTCTAAATATACCTGATTTAACTGCTGAGGGCAGCTTTACATTTGGTCTTGCCGTTTCGGCGGCAGTGACTGTTGCAGGACATCCTTTTTGGGGAGTTGTTCTTGCTATAGCAGCAGGTGCTCTTGCAGGAATTGTAACAGGTATTATTCAGACTAAAATAGGAGTTCATCCGGTTCTTGCAGGCATATTGACAATGAGCGGACTTTATTCAATTAACCTAATGGTTATGAATAAAAGTTCAAATCTTTCTTTAATAGGTAATGATACGGTTTATAAAATTTCATCAATGGTAATGACATTTTTATCGGATGAAGGAAATAAACTTTTTGTTTCTGTTGTTGTACTTTTAATTGCTCTTGTTCTTGTAATACTGTTTTTTAAAATGCAGCTTGGTCTTTGTATAAGGGCAACAGGTGACAATGAGGCAATGGTAAGAGCGTCTTCAATAGATGTTGATAATACAAAAATTTGTGCTCTTGCTTTAAGCAATGGTCTTATTGCATTGTCAGGAGGACTTTTGGCACAGTATCAGGGCTTTGCCGATATTAATTCCGGTGTAGGTATACTTGTTGTAGGTCTTGCATCGGTTATTATAGGTGAGGCACTTATTGGTAAAAGAAGTGTTTCAATAGGCTTTGTTTCTGCTGGTATAGGTAGTATAGTATATCGATTTATAGTAGCTCTTGCTATTAATTTTGATGTTTTCCCTGCCTTTACATTAAAGCTTGTGTCAGCTATTATTGTAGGTATTGCTCTTTCAATTCCTGCAATAAAAGCACAGCACCAAAGGAATAAAATAAGAAGGGAGGGTCTTAAAAATGCTGGAAATTAAAAATGCAGTTAAGGTTTTTGCAAAAGACACTCCCAACGAGCATATGGCATTAAATAATTTAAGCCTTTCGCTTAAAGAAGGTGAGTTTGTAACCATAGTAGGTTCAAACGGGGCGGGTAAGTCGACACTTTTTAACTCAATATGCGGCAATTTTTGGCTTGATAAGGGACATATTATACTTGATGGAAAAGATGTTACATATCTTCCCGAGCACAAAAGAGCGTTGCAGATAGGCAGAGTTTTTCAGGATCCTATGAAGGGAACAGCTCCAAATCTGACTATTGAGGAAAATATAGCCCTTGCTTATTCAAAAAATAAAAAGGGTATGTTTTCATTTGCGGTAAATAAAAAGGAAAAGGAAATGTTTCGTTATGCTTTAAATGAGTTTAATATGGGTCTTGAAGACAGAATGAAAACGAAGGTCGGACTTCTTTCGGGCGGACAGCGTCAGGTGGTAACTCTTCTGATGTGTACTCTTGTTATGCCTAAGATTTTGCTCCTTGATGAACATACGGCGGCTCTTGATCCTGCAACTGCCGCAAAGGTAATGGATATTACAAACACAATTGTTAAAAAGAATAACCTTACAACTCTTATGATAACTCATAATCTGTCATCTGCTCTTGTTACAGGCAGCAGAACAATAATGATGGATGAAGGAGATATTATACTTGATATAAGTGGTGAGAAAAGGAAAAATATGAGTCTTGATGACCTGCTTAATATGTATTCAGGTAAAAAGAATAAGAAATTTGATAATGACAGAATGTTGTTGAATTAGATATGTATGGTATTTATGATTACAGCGGATGACTATAGTTTTCCGCTGTTATTTTTTTGCGGTTAATTGTTATTATTTATTTCCTAAGTTTATTTATATTGATTTTTATTAAAAATGCAAACAAAAAGAATATAATGGAAATATAATTCATAACTGAGTTAGTAAATATAAAACAAAAAATAACTAATATTTAGAAATTTAGATTATTCAAACAAAAAAATATGATAAATTTGTGCAAAATGTATAAAACTGACCTTATAAGAAAAAAATGGTTGAAAAAATTTCACAATATGGTATAATTAAATTATATTATAGCCTGATAATATGCCTAGTTTTATAAAGATAAAAAGAGGTATGTTTATTGGGTTAAATATAGCTAAAAGCTATAAAATATTTTTTTAAGGAGGAATTTGAACATGAAAAATGGTTCCAAAAGACTGATTAGCCGTATAGTTGCTTTTGTAATGTTAGTATCTTGTATGTTTACTAATATTATTTCAACTAATGCTAAGATTGCTGATAACAACTCTGATATAGTTGTATCAGGTTCAGCTGTTGAAACAGAGTATAAGTGGTCAGCTGACGATTTAGCTCTTGAAACTCTTACCGCTAATCCAACTCTTGGTGGTGAAATCTTTGAATACAGCATTATTTCGGGCAAATCAAAGATTACCGGCAACAAGAAAACATTTGCTGATGGTTCATCATTTGAACAGAGATTACAGATGGGTGGTACAGGCAACTTATCTAAGGATGCTGGTGTATTCACAATCGCAACTCCTGCTGCAGGTCAGTTATATGTTTATGCTGTAACAGGCAAAAATGAAGAAGGCAGAGCTATTGAACTTTATGATTCAAATGATAGCTTAATTGACAGTGATACTTCAGGTCCTATTAGTGATCCTGATACATATACATATCCTGTATTTGTATATGATATTGCTGAAGCAGGTACATATAAGATTACAGCTACATCAGGTGCTGTAAACTTTTATGCTATGGCTTTTGTAGCTGAGGGCGAAGAAGACCCTGAAACTACTACAGAAGAGCCTACAACCGAAACTACTACAATTGCTGACACAACAACAGAAACTACAACTGCTGCTCAGGGCGGTGATGATGATTTCGGTACTCCTGTAGCAGGTAAGACTTATTCTTTGGATTTCACAACATTAACTGTTGGTGATAATCTTAATGGTGTTAAGTCAACTGATGGTACTATCAGTGTAGTATCAAATCCACAGACTGACGGTAAGGAAGCCTATGTACATGACGGTACTCACGGTGCAGCTCTTTTAAATGGCGACCGGATTGTTGTAGCTGTTGCAGGAGATGCTGATGTTACATTAAACTTATGTCAGTATGGCAGCGGTGTTGAGTATGTTGTTACAGATGCAGACGGCAATACATTAGGTTCAGTTGCAGCTAAGGGTGCTGCTTGTAATGAAGCTGCTGTATTTAGCTATAAGGGTGCTGCAACTACTCTTACATTTACATTAGCTGCTGAGGGTGAAGCTTTTCTTCACAGTGTTAAGTCATCAAATGCACTTCCACCAATCGGTGAAGCTGTAAACTTTGAAATTTGGCTTGATGATATTGCTACAGTAACAGGCACTGACGAAACAGGCAGAGAGCTTAAGAGCTTAGATGCAGGCAGAATTGGTACAGATGTTACAGCAGACAGTGTATTAACATTAATTGCTAATGGCGAAACTAAGTTTACAAATAATGAATATTCTGCAAGTATGGGTCAGACTTATCCACCTTCAGGCAGAGTTGCGGATGCTTATAAGGCAGGTGCAAGACACGCAACCGCAAATGATATTCCTTCAATACCAACAGGCGGCGAAGGTACAGCTGTTGTATTTACTCCTGCTGCTACAGGTACTTTTGTAACTTATTTCTATAGTAGTTCTTTCTTAAGAGTATGGGATTTTGAAAATAACGGTACTCGTTTAGGTTACACAGATTCAAATGTAACTCCTATGTTCTATGCATTTAAGGCAGAGGCGGGTCACACTTATGTTCTTTCTACTACAGGAAAGACTAACAATATGGCTTATGCAGGTTTTGAATATATTATTGATGAACCTACAACTATTGGTACAAGCTTTAATAATGTTGATGCTGATCCTTCAAGCATTGCCAGCCTTGAGGTTTACCTTACAGATGTAACTTTAGGCACAGTTGAGGCAACTGTTAAGGCTGACACAACAAGTGTAAGTCTTGCTAAGGGTCATACATATAAGGTTTCCACCAATGACGGCGGCGTTAGTGCTGCAGTTAATGGCAGTGAAATGTTTGTTGCCGGAGAGTCTGATATAGTAATTGATTTAGGCAACATTCCTGATGAAATTCTTACAGGTGAAATTACAGGTACTCCTGAGGGTACAGTAACAGAGCTTAAGTTTACCAATATGGTAAACGGTGCTGTTTATACAGCAACTATTACAGGCAGCACATATTCTTGTGTAATGAAGCCGGGTGAATATAATACTTCTGTTGTTACAACTAACGGCGGAGAAACTTATGACAGAGTTTCTGTTGTATCCGGTGGTAACAATGTAAATGAGGTTTGGGTTGAGCTTCCTGCAACTACAGGCAGTATTGCTTATGCTCCTGACGATATCGCAAAGCTTAATTGTACAGGTACAGTAGCTTCAAGAGGCAATGACTTTACTGCTAAGCCCGGTGCTACAGTTACTGTTCCTGTAACAGGTGAATCTGTTGTTACAATTAGTGCTTACTATAATGCGGCATTTAAGATTAATGGCGGAGATGTTAAATTAGTAAATTCAAACAGCACATCTCAGATTGATACATTTACATTAAATACGTCAAGTGATGTAGTGATTGAATTTGTAGAAGGTACTAATGCTGATGGTAGTGCATTTACTACTTCTTACCTTACAGCTATTGAAGTAACTCCTGTTGTAACATTTAAGTCTGAAATTAATGTCCCCGGTGATTATGATACATTAACTGATGCTGTAGCTGCTATTAAGGGTATGGACGGCAGACCTGAGGGTGAAGACGGCAGAGTTACCATTAACTTAACTGCTGATATTCAGGAGCAGGTTGTTATTGATGTACCTTATGTAAAGATTAATGGTAATGGTCATACTATTTCATGGTACTATGGTGTAGGTACATTCTATTACAGTATTGATGATAGTGGTCTTTACAGCGAAAGACTTTTCAGAGATAAGTATTCATCAAATGAAGGCAACGGCTCACTTTGGGGTGGTGTTGTAATCGTTAGAGGTGACTATTTCTTAGCTGAAGATACTACATTTAAGAACACTTATAACTATGAAGTAACCGATAAGGAAAAGCTTGACTTTGCTAAGACTGCTACAACTGCATTCCCACAGAGAAATGCTGCTGATATAAAGGATATTGATGTTCAGACTCAGGCAGCTAAGGAAAGATCAAATGCTCTTTATGTAGACGCTAACTACTTAGAGTGCTACAACTGTAACATTATGTCATCTCAGGATACATTAGGTGCTAATAAGGCTACTGATTACTATGCTTACTTCAAGGATTGTGTAATTGGTGGTAACACTGACTTTATCTGCGGTGCAGGTAATATGGTATTTGATAACTGTAAGCTTCAGTGGAAGTCTGTAACAAAGGATGAAGCAGGCAACAATGCTAAGCTTATAGGACCTACTCCAAGAGATGGTCAGTATGTATTCAGAAATTGTGAATGGACAGTTGATACAACTGATAATGGTCCTGTTTCAGGTAAGTTCGGTAGAACATGGCAGCAGAATTCTTACTCTGCATTTATTAATACTGAAACCAGAGGCTTAATTGACAGTACAGGCTGGGGCGAAATGAGTTCAGGTCAGTTAGCTTCTGCTCAGTTCATCGAGTATAACAACTATATTAAGGGTATTCCTATGGACGTTACTTCAATGGGTAACTCTACTTACGATGCATCAGGAACACCTACTAAGATGACTGATGAAGAAGTTAAGGCTATTGTTGATAATTTATTAAATGATGAATATACTATTAATACAGTTTTAGGCGGTTGGACTCCTGTTCATTACGCTCAGACTGAAAGAGAATTTACAACTGAAGCAACTACAGAAGCAACTACATTTATGCCTGTTCCTGATACAGGTTGGGAATATGTAGCTGATAATGAAACTGCTGATACTGTTTATGCAGAGGGTACTATTTACGAGGATAACAGAGTTAAGATTTCTGCAAGTCAGAATTTAGGTGTTAAGACTGAGGGTGTTCCTGTAACAATTGAAGACAGAACTTATAATAAGAACTTAACTTCAACCAGCACAGGCAC
>DBGCRA010000127.1:0-2755 GCA_048359195.1 Candidatus Gallispira sp. | reverse complement strand
GAACCTTTATTTACTCCTGTTATATTAAGGTACTCTCTGTCGGCGTTATTGCCTGTAAAATAAGCTCTTTTAATGGCTCCGTCAATATTTCCAACAGTAATTTCTGTTGTATTGTTTTCCAAATGGCAGTCGCCATCGGCAGTCACACTTATTTCATATGTATGAAGTGAGTTGAGAGACACATTATTAAGAGTGATTTTTATATTCTTGCTTTCTCCGGGTGCCAGTGCAGATGTTGTATAAGTCATGGAACTGCTTAACGTACTGCCGTCTTCTTTTATACTTATTTTGTAGTTACTTGTTTCAACACTTTTATCTCCGTTATTATAAAGGGGTACGTTTATAACTGCTTTGCCCAGCAATGATCCTGAAGTATCCTCGTATGTTGACATAGTATATTCTGCCTCACCCATTAAAAGATCGTAACCCGGAGAGGTTTGATTAATCATAACATTTGTACCGCTGTCATCAGTCAGCATATAACCTACAGTGTAATAACTGCTATTTAAAAATCCGCAGCTTAAATTAGAAACAATGCCTTCGGTAATTGTTTCAAAACAACACTTTGCTTTAAAGCCTGTAAGAGTCGTTCCTGTTGCAGATGTATAATATATTCCGTCATTTTCCGTCCAGAAAATATAGCACATTTTACTGCACATACCTATAACAGGATTTTCGCTTCCGTTAAATTTAGTTTCAATTACTGAAACCTCTTCATCATTCTTTAAAATATGCAGTTTGTTTTCGTTATCAAAATATGCCAGTATATTATATCCGTTTTCACCGTTAGCAGCATATCTTTCAATATTTTCTCCTGCCTTTTTAACTTCTCCGCTGCTCAAAACAACGTAGTAAAGTTGATTATTTGAATTTTTATAATATATTCTCTTTTCATTTCCGTCTGTAATATAAAGATTTGTTACACAGCCTATGTCTTCAATTACAGTGGGACTTGACCATGAACCTGATGATGAACACTCGGTGTAATTAAGATTTGTTACTCCTGTTGCTGCCGTGTAATCATTGAAATCGTTTGAAAGCCAGGCGGCAATAGCACCTCCTGCAGATGTTTCCTTTATTTTTGCACCGAAATCATATATATCATTATTGGTAAGTCTTTTGGTTTTATAAAGACTGCTGTTGTTCCATTTACCTGCATATATTTCTTGTGCACTTAAAGCATCAGCAATATCCGTATCGGCATTAAGCTCCTTATTCATACTTTGCCATATTACAAAATTTCCGTCTGCCATTACTCCTGAATCAAGAGTGCCATCATCATCAAGAGCAACCGCCTCACTCCATGTATCGCCTATTTTTCGTTTATACATTGCGGTCATACCGTTTTGCTGTTCGTAATTTGTATTATCAACAGTCATTACAGCTACAGTATTTTGGTTGATATTATAAGTGAAGTCAATAGCTGCATTTTCAAAAATATTTTCGTAAAACACTGAACTGCTTCTTTTATCTGAGGATGCGGCAAACAGGCTGATATTTTGATCAGTAAAGCCTGATTCGTTTTCAAGATAATCTCTGCCGGCAAGTTTCCATTCGCTGTTTCCTTCACTGCTTAAGGCTGTAATTTCATTATCTGCACTTAATACAGAACTGAATACACCATCATCCCAGGATGCACCGTTTTTATTCCATGTGAATCCGCCTAATTTAATTTTCTTTTCCATTTCAAGAGTCCATACTTTAATAGAAGCTTTTCCGTTTATTGCTCCTTTTATTTCAGGATTAATGTTTACTTCGCTTTTATTTTTTCCGTTATATTCAACAGGAATTTTGGCTTCAAGTTCACCATTGATACCTACCTTGACTTCTAAGTTATCATCATAAGCACCACCAACACCTCCGCCGATGGCTCCTTTACCGTTTACGGACAGCTTACCGCTTACATAATTATCTGTGGTATTTCCGTGTATTTTTACTTCAAGCTCACCTGATGCGGAAAGAGAAATTTCAATATAACAAGGTACAGCTCCCAAATCAAAATTAAATGTGTGATTTAATATTTCAATGTAATCTTTTGATGAGGAGTCTCTCATTACAGTTGACATATTTGCTGTTTTTGCACTTTTTTTCAGTTTAAGTTTTACAGCTCCGCTCCATTCAGTATCATTTGAAATATTGTCAGATAATATATCTTTAAGCGGTACACTTATGCTTCCTATGACTTCAAAAGACGAATTTGAACTTCCTGTTAAGCCCTTAAAAAGAGAAACATCGGTTTTGTTTAATGTATCACTTCCTCCGAATTCAATTTTCAGCACACCGTCTTCAATAGATATACTTTTTTTGGACTTCATAAGATCTCCTATTGAAATTTCAGCACCTACGCCGTCCAAAAAATACAAATCAGACATATTAACATTGTCTGTGTCCTGAGGTATAATACTGACATTAATTTCTTTAACCTTTAAGGGCAATATTGTTAAGGCTTCTTTTAAATTTCCGTTTTCATCATAGGTATAGGCCCTTAGTTTAATTTTTTCATCCTTAATAAAGGTATCCTGAAGAGAAATAGAGTTTGTTCCTTCGTTAAGTGTAATTGTATTTTTGCTTTTAAGTCCCGTGACATCAATATGACCTGTTTCGTATTCATTCCAGTCTATGGTGATATCAAGTGTTTGCGCCCCTGTTTCAATAGTTGGCACATATGTTATATTTTTCTCTGACAGCAAGTCTTTAGTAGTGTCATAATATGTAAAATCAGCTTTTTTAATCTTTATTTTATCACTTTTCTTTT
>DBGCRA010000126.1:0-9151 GCA_048359195.1 Candidatus Gallispira sp. | reverse complement strand
AATTTACATTTCACTATGAACTAATTATAACCCGTCAATTATTATACCACAAAATAACAGCTTTGTTAACCCTAATTTTGTCTACCCGCAAAGTTGAAACTTTTTAGTGATTTTCAATAAATCACTAAAAGAACAAAATATTTTACAACACCGCAACATTACTACACTGTCAATCCCCGGCAATTTTAACACTATCACAGATCGACAGTTAAATAAAATTATCTGTTGCATCCTCCTGTTTACCCCACATTTCCTTTTTCATCCATCTGTCACTTCTGCTTTTAAACAAAATAACAGAGTCTAAATTTTTCCTTATATGTTCGTTAAGTTCTTTATTCAACCTCATAATTTGAACTTCAGACAATTCCCCTTCAAATACAGAATTTTGTATATGGGTTAAATATTTTTTACATGTTTTAAAAACTTTAGGTAATACTTTTTGTCCATTTTCATCACCACTAATATCATAAACTAAAATAACATACATAAAATCACCACCAAATTTTAAAAGGTTCATATTCCTTTTCTTCTAATTAAATGCTTAATAAGTTTATAACATTCCAATCTAATTAAATATTGATATGAAACATCTCTATTTAACTCTTTATGTTTAATAGTAGTTTGCATCCTACTATCCAATTCTCTGGCTATAAGCTGTGAAGCCTCTTTTTTTAGGTGCAAATAATTTAAGTATTCAGTAAAACTATTTTCAGTTATTTGATTTTTATTAAGCAATGAAAATATTAGTCTATCACCTAAAAGCGGTTTAAATATTTCAGCTATATCAAGAGCCAAAGAAAAACGTCTAACTCCGGGTTCGTGCAAAAAACTTATTGTTGGATTTAACTGTGTTTTGTATATTTCACTTAAAACTCTGGTATAAATCATTGTATTAACAAAAGAAATTAAAGTATTTATCATATTATCAGGAGGATTTTTAACTCTTTTTTCAAAATTTATATTTTGATTTATTATAATGTTCCAACTTTTATAATAACACTTTCTTATATTTCCTTCATAACCCATAAGCTCAGTAATACTCTGAGATTTATAAATATTTCTTCTGATATAATCAATATCCTTAAGGGTTTCATCTAAATCTTTACCTCTTGCATTATAATATCTTACATTTCTATATATATTATCAGCAGCACCATCTATAAATTTTTGAGCAATTTTTAATCTTTTATGTAAATCTGTATAATTATTTACCTGCTTAACCAATAATTCACCGGAGACAAAACTTTCCTTTGGATAAAAACTTCCAATATAATAATCATAATAATTATAACAATGAACTATAATACCATTTTGTGCTAAAATATTGAGTAAACTTGTATTAAAATCCATTTGTGTCATAATATTTATTTCACCTACAGTTTCAATCGGTATATCCTTTTTATCACCGCTTTCACTAATAAATCTGATTGTATTGTCACGTCTTTGCAATGTTCCGGCATTATAAATAAACAAACTTTTTTTCATTATTTATCCTTTCTCTTAAATATAACACAAATCAAAAAATGCACAGCTTTTACAAATTTTTTTACCTTCAATGCTGGGCGGTACATTGTTAGACACTATTTTTTCTATATCTGTCAACATATTTTCAATACTAATTCTGTCATTATCTGTTAATTCCACTTCAATATTTTTCTTTAACAAAGGATAATCAATTTGTGCCTTAACATTCACACCTCGCTTTTCTAAATAATAAAGATAATATTTTACTTGCAAAATACCGGCTTCTTCAATTTTTTTACTTTTCTTAACCTCATGTAAAATCCCCTTGTTTTTGATAAAATCAATATTAATAATATTATCAATATTTATGTGTTTTTCATCCCTACTATAGGTTGTTTCATCAATAAACTTACCTATTGCAACATTTTCATTATTTTGTTCCATATTTATATTGTGATAAAAGTACCATAATTTTCTTTTGCAAACTATATAATAATATACCATAATACCGGTTATATCTTTCTCCATACTCATCCTCCTTACCAGAATGTAGCATAATTATTAGCCTTACCGGCTTTAAAGCCTATTTTATTATCATAATCGCACTCTAAAACATAATAATAATGTCGATTTTTAATTTTAATATCTTTTATTGAATTAACAATATTAAACTCATAATATGGTATAGATACTACGTTCTCACCCAATTCATCCAAAAGCTTTATTTTTTTAATCTTATCATCTTCATTTTCTATTCGTTTAATTAAATCATCATAATATTCTTCCCTTTGAGTATATAAAGACTTAGGAATAATATCAACAGATCTAATATGCCTTACTTCAACGTGCTTAATATCAAGTGTATATGGTTCCATATTACTGATTTCGTCATAAATGTCCTTATACTTCTTATAAAAATTACTTTTCCTAATATTATCGGTAATAAAATATGTATTAATCAAATTTAACTTTTCGCTTTCACTTATTAACCCATCTACTTGAGAAATAGCTTCTTTTGATAAATTAAATATAGTACTATCTATAAACCCTTTCCCACTTAATGTTTGAATTAGACCGCTGTCAATTTCAGTATAAACAAAACAATTCACATTATCTATCGGTTTTTCTCCCTTTCTGTTACACCTTCCCATTCTTTGAAAAAGAGAGTTTAAATCCTGTAATTCTGTAAACAAATAATCAAAATCTATATCCAGACTAGCCTCAACAACTGACGTTGTTATCCATATTTCATTTAATATATTTTTGTCCTTACCTGTATCGATAATTTTACTTTCTTTTTCAGCTCTATCGGCTTTTGTAAATCTGGTATGAAAAACATTAACATGCTCTTTATCCACTTCCCTTATAATTTCTTCATACATAGTTTGAGCTTTTTTAATCGTATTGCATATTACAAGTATTTTATTTGACTTATTATTGCTTTTATTTTCAAAATACTTTGCAGTTATGTCGTCAGGATTTATTTTACTATCTATTACCTTAACATTATGTCTTTTAACATCGTCGTTAATAAATTCCCTATATTTAAATCTATCACCCAATAAATCCCTTATAAACGGCGGCAATGTAGCTGTAATAATTGCTACTTTACCACCCATATCAGTAATCATTTCTATACCATAAATAAGGTAAGCTAAAAGTTCCGGTCCATACATTTGAATCTCATCAATAACAATTTTTGAATATGAAAATGTAGTTAATTTCATTTCATAACCATTGTACTTAAACACAAAATCAAAAAGCTGATCCATTGTAGTTATAGTCAAAGGCATTGACAGTTTTTTCCCTTTATCATTATATTCCTTTGGATTATCAATTTCCGGATATTTTTCAACTACATAATTAAGGCTCTCAGAATGTAAAATAGATAGTTTTTCAGTAATATTATCTTTAGCAATATCCTCTTTTATTCTGTCATACATAGCATTAATGGCTGTTTTAAGAGGTAAAACAAAAAATCCCTTGTTATCTCCAATCCATCTAAGACCACCCTCAGTCTTTCCCATACCGGTTTGAGCAATAACAATAATATTTTCATCACTATTGTCATAACAATAATTTTGCATATCATTCCAAGCAGACTTGGGTTTATTAATACACCAGCTATCCATTAAATCTTCTAATCCCTTATTTAGAAAATCATTTTTTATTTCTACTTCACATTCCGCACTTGCACAATAATCACACTTATGTAAGAAGCCCTTAAGCAAAATACTTTCTTCTTCCTTCATAATTCTACTAATTCTTTTTAAAGACGAACTTTTAACATAATATCTATCAAATTCCTTCAAAAGATTATCAATTAAATCTTTTTTTTCTCTAAATGTTTCAGAAACATCACAATAAGCATGATGATAGGCAACAGCAAAAAGTACCTTTAAATAATCATTAAATTCATCAAATTCATCCTCATTTATAAAAAATATTGATAAAATATTATGAGAAACTTCTTTTTTATCGTCAAATTTTATTTTTTTGCTGCTCTTTATCCTTTTTTGAAATTCCGAATTAACTTTGCCATAGTCATGATATTGGCAAGCTAAATAAATAAGCTGTCTTAAATGTTCATCTTTAACATAACCCATATTCACTAAGACCTCCAGACAATGCCGGAGGTCACTATTATGTTGGGCTATGGTTTTATTTTCTTTTGCAAGATATTTATTCAAGTCCATAGTTCCACCTCTTATATTAAATTAACAATATACTTTCCATCATAAAATACGTTATAATCCCTACTGCACTCCTCAATATAATATTTGGAAGTATACAATACCCTTTTCTTTTCAAATATTCTCTTATCGCCCTCTATTTTATATAGCTTGTTAATAGAATATTTTGTTCCTACTATGTCCTGCTGACGTCCCTTATCCCTTGTATAAACAGCAAAATTTCTAACTGCATCTATATCAATATAAGCGGAATAATCACTGTGTATTTCCTGTAAATCAATTTCATCGTAAAGCTCTACAAACTCTGCTTCTTTTACATTTACAAAATCCTCACTTCTGCCAATAGCTTTAATATTGTAAACATTATTATAAATATCATTTAAAGTATTTTCATCGGAGCTAATATGTATAACAAGCTCAACACCATACAATATTTCATAAAATTTCAAAGAAGTTGTAAGAGATCTAAATTTAGAAAAAGGTAATGTATAATGATTCATTTCATATTCCTTAACCCTATTATTAATTTCCTTTTCAAAATCTTTAATACGTTCCGCTTTTCTTGCTGCTTCTTTATATTCATAGGAGTTTTTTTCTGCATTTTTCTTTAATGCCCCATATTTTGCTTTACGTTCTTTAAGTTTATCTAAAACAGGCTTAAGTCTTTTATCCTTAAATTCCTTAATATTATCACTTAAATCTTTTAAATTTCTGTATTCTTCCAAAAGCTCCCGGTTTTCGATATTTATAGTAATACCTTTTCTAAAACTGTTGCCTTGAGATTTTTTAGCACTTGCCACTCTGGTATAGGCTTTTGCAAGTTTTTCACTATTGTTCATTTTTACAAGAATACCTCTGTCATCCATTGTAGAATTTAAAAAACAATAATCTGTATAGGCTTTTTTGCCCATAGACTCAAATCTGCCTTGAATGCTTATATCCATCTTATGGGTTTCAGTATAACCGCAGGCATTATGCAAGGCACCAATTACTGTTGAAAAAGGAGGCAAAGGATATGTCATTTTATTGGTTGACGTTTCTTCTCTCCTGTAATTTGCACTTGTTTGTGTTAATGTAATTCTCAAACACTTCATTTTTTCACCTGCCTTCTGCAAGAATATAAATTAACATCCATAATAAGTCTTAACTTCATTTCTTAAATCAGCAAAAAACTCATCAACACTTATTGGATTTAATTTATCTATGATTTCTTCTTCATTTTCAAAAACCATCCCCCTTAAAATACCTACTTTAAAGCCTTTATTTAACTTCTCCTTTAAATCCTCGGAAATAACAAGCTTGTTAGCTTTAACATTAACAACATTTTCAAAATAATGAGTTTTTCTTTCACTTAAGCCACCAACAACAAACAAAGGTTCAGCATTATCCAAATTGCCCTTTACAGTAAGTGACAAGTTTTCAACTGCATTAATTAATGAAATAACTCTTTCCGCCTTTTCTTCACTTGATGCTTCTTCTGTATCAAAGTTGCTGTCCTTACCTATCATTGTAAGGTCAACAGTCATACTATAAACCTTTAAAGACTTATCATATTCGTACTGAAAAGGCATAAGTCCTACTTCATTACTTGTACCTTTACCCTCCTGAACAGTAATACCTAAAGCCCTTGCTCTATTTGTTGCAAGGTATAAGTTATTGTGGAAACGAGTTTCATTTACAAATGAATCACAGGATACTGCATCTGTTAAGTAGAAAGAACTGTTTCTAACATAAGTAATACCCTTTGTACTTAAATAACCACCCTCTAAAGCTCTTGTTGTAGATGCAGTAACTTCATCATTAACTAATTTCTGTGCTGCCCCGTCAGTCTGAGTTTGCAAATCATTATACATACCGGATTGAACCATAATAGCATTTTTAAGGCTTTCCTTGCTTCTCATAGAATAAATCTTACCATTTTTAAAAACCTTTTGCACATTTGCAATGTTTCCCAAAGTTTCAGAATAATTTGATGTCATATTTGCCACAACCGTTAAAGTTAAAGAATTCTTGTTCATAATTATACCTCCTCCTTATTTTCAGCATTATCATCCTTATTTTCATTATTACCTGATGCACCCAAACCATTAACAAAAGCATAGGCTATATATTCATTCTTTTCAAAATCCAAAAAAAGATTATAAGCAAAATTTATTTCTATACTTAAATAATTAGCAAGCTGCATTAGTATATCATAAAATTTTCTATAGTCCTTAAATGCTAAAGCACTTGCCAGCTTCGTTCTGTATGTTTTTATTTTACTGCCATCATTAGCCTTCATCAAATCGTTTTGAATAATGCGAAAAGCACAGCCCTTTGCCGAATTTATAGCCTTTTCCTTATCCTGATACATATCTATCCCTCCGGTTATCATTACATTTACTTTTATTAACTGATCAATTATAAAACCATATTTTCTTTCTCTGTTTGAAGTATCATCCTTCAACAACATCTGTATAATATCAATAACATTAGTTAAATTTAAAACAGCATCTATAACTTTATCCTGAATATCTATATAATAATTATCATTAACTCTATATCTTTTAGCAAAACAGCTAAAGTCCTTAATATTCTTTTTTATACATCTAAAAATTTCAATGCTTTCTTTTCTAATGTACAAGGTTTCAAAATATTCATTAACTCTTTTTTTGATAATTACTTCCACATCATAATCAATATAATCGCTGCTTTCAACAACCATATTAAACAAAATATTTTTAGGATTTAAATTTTCTAATTCCCTGTTTTGCTTATTTGCAACATATCTTAGCTTTGATTTAACAGCATCATTTGTAATTTCAAGATTATGAATACTTGCATTATTATTTATAAATAAAGAATCACTGCCTATTACGAATCCAAAAGGAATAAAATCAAATATAACATTATCTCTTGCTACCAGTGTTGCTGTATTAAAGTTATAGGATAAAGACTTTCCTTTTTTAGGCATATCAATACAATAGCCCAATACCCTGCAATTATCCTTTTCTTCACTAAAAAGAGAATTTGTATTATTATAATTTCTATATAAATTTGTCTTGTTTCTAAATGTTTCTCTTATTATTTCCTGCCTATTCTTATTTATTAAATCAAGAATTTCATCAACATTATTGCCATCAAACTTATTTTTGGCAAAATACTTTTTTAATGTTGTGTTACCTAAAAGCCTCTCATTAATCTTTTTGATAGAATCATTCGTAAACTCTTTATTATTGGCAAGTTCACTTTCCACAAACTTATGATGCATATCATTACCAAAACAATCCTCGGCAAACTCCAAAAATCTTTCTTCCGTTATATCCTCAACATTATAATAAATGAAATCCTCATCATAATCATAGCTTAAATTGTAATCCATACGATCACAATACTTGTAAAATTTAATAAGACCCAATATAGCAGCAGAATATCTCCAATCCAAACATTCTGTTTTAGTTGTATATTCCACTCCATTTTTTTTAAACATAAAAAACCTCCCTTCTAAATATTTTTTTGTGCAACCAAATCAAACATACCAAAGCCTGATGAGCGATGAGATAAAACCCCTGCCTGATAAAAATATTGCAAAACATAAGGTTTGGCACTTATTTCAAAAAAGCCTACATTTGCATCAAGATATATGCCGTAATTATACACTACATTTTTAACACAATTTAAAGCCTTGGCATTTATTTCATCTACATCTTTTTCATCAAAACCTGCCACAAGTGCTTGTCTTTTAAGTCCTTTTGTCAGTTCTGTATTAAAGTTATCATCATATGCAGTATAAAATTTATCCGTATTATTTTCTCTGTTATGTTCTCTTACAACAACAGGTGCACCTATAACCGTTTTAAATACACAACTATTTTTGTCAATAATCCTTTGATTGAACTGGCTTATTGACAAAAGCCTTATGCTATTTCCATTACCTAACGGCAGATTTTTATTCATTATTTTCAGAAAAGCAGAATATATAAAATATCCTATATTATCCCTATCATATGTAGAAAAAATCATTTTTACATTATTGTCGCCAAGTTTAATTCCATAACCTGTAAAGTCAGGCTTATTAAATATTACAGCCCAAGTAAAGTCTTTTTGCTTAGTATCCTTATAAAATTTTTCAAAAAGCTCACCATCCATATAACGTGATAAAGCATTTTTTATAATACTCACAAAAATTCTTCTATAATCCTTTGAAGGAATTTCAGGCTTGTCTAATATAAATGCAATTTCAAACTTCATTTTTTCACCTCCTTATTTTTATTTTATAAGTATATCATACCACTAATATTTTTATTTGTCAACCCAATATTACGTATTCTATATATAATCAAAAAATTTGATTTTTTTATTTTTTTATGTTATTATTATAAAGTAGTCCAAACAATGAATATTGTAATTGGAATGTAAATATATTACGTATTCAAACACCGTATTAGTCCATAGTGGAAACTAAAGTTGGCTGTCTTTAATTTAGACAGTCAATTTTTCATTTTTAAAACTTTAAAAACGTATAACATATTACAAGGCTTTAGATAATAAAGCAAATTGTTTATATTTTTATAATAACATTAAAAAGTTAAGCTGTCAAGAAATTACAAATTCAATTTTATACAAATTTTTATGTTCATTTTTATACAATTGTTCTAAAAATATATTAAATAAAAAAACGGTGTAGAACCAATATAATCTACACCGCTTAACCTATATTTTTAAACAAATATTACTTTACAGGAACTGCATTTTGATCTTTAAGTACAACATCATGTGCACCACCCTCAACAATACTTGTTGAAGAAACAAGAGTAATTCTTGCCTTTTCCTGCAACTCAGGAATAGATAATGAACCGCAGTTACACATAGTTGAACGAATCTTAGAGAGTGTAATCGCAAGATTATCGTGTAAGTATCCTGCATAAGGGACATAAGAGTCAACACCCTCTTCAAAAGAAAGCTTGCTTGCACCGCCCATATCATATCTCTGCCAGTTTCTTGCTCTTGCTGAA
>DBGCRA010000125.1:0-7915 GCA_048359195.1 Candidatus Gallispira sp. | reverse complement strand
GACGGTCTTATCCATATTTCTGAAATGAGCTGGGGCAGAGTAAAGAAAGTTACTGACGTATTAAGCGTTGGTGATGCCGTAACTGTTACAGTGCTTGATGTAAATCCTGAAAAGGGCAAGATTTCTTTATCTCTTAAGGATTTAAATGCTGATCCTTGGAAGACTGCCGAAACTAAGTATGCAGTAGGCAATGTGGTTACAGGTAAGGTAGTAAGAATGGTACCTTTTGGTGCATTCGTTGAGCTTGAAGAAGGTGTTGACGGTTTAGTTCATATTTCTCAGATTGCTTACAAGCACGTTGAAAAGCCTGAGGATGAATTAACTATCGGTCAGGAAATTCAGGCAAAGGTTACTGAGCTTGATTTAGATGCTAAGAAGATTAGCTTAAGCATTAAGGAAACTCTTGAAAAGCCTAATAAGACTCCAAAGGCTGAAGAAGCTGAAGAAACTGAAGAGGCAGATGCAGAGTAATTTATAAATTTATTTGACGGTGCTTAAATTAGTGCCGTCAATGTAAATTAATTTTATAAAAATTTAAAAGGAGTGGGAATAATGAAGTTAAAGAATATTTTAGCTTTATTAACAGCCGGATTAATGACCGTTTCATTTGCAGGCTGTGGCAGTAATACAGGAAGTGATTCTGCTGAAGGCGGTACATTTAAGATTGGTGGTATCGGACCTCTTACAGGTGATGCTGCAAGCTATGGTATATCTGTTAAGAATGGTGCACAGATTGCTGTTGACGAAATTAATGCCGCAGGCGGTGTAAATGGTATGCAGTTTGAATTATTGTTTGAAGATGATGAGTGTGATGCAGAAAAGTCTGTAAATGCTTATAATACACTTATGGACCAGGGTGCACAGGCTATTGTAGGTTCTACAACAAGCGGCTGCTCAATTGCTGTTAGCGCGGCAAGTGAGGCTGACGGTGTTCTCCAGATTACACCCAGTGGTTCTGCTGCTGACTGTACTAAGACTGACAATGCTTTCAGAATTTGTTTTACTGACCCGTTACAGGGTGAAACAATGGCACAGTACATAACAGATAAGGGACATAAGAACGCAGCTGTTATTTATAACAATGGTGATGAATACAGTAAGGGTATCCATGATGCTTTTGTAGCCAAGTTTACCGAGCTTGGAGGAACTGTTGAAGTAGATGAGTCATTTACTTCTGGCGACGTTGATTTTAAAACTCAGCTTACAAAGGTTCAGTCATCAAATGCTGATTGTATTTTCTTACCTTTCTATTATACAGAGGTAGCTTATGTTACTGATCAGGCTGCTGCGTTAGGCATCAATTTACCATATTTTGGATGTGATGGTTGGGACGGCGTTATTAAGCAGTTAAACGGTGACACAACAAATATTAACGGTGCTACATTCTTAACACCTTTTGTTTCTACTGATACTGATCCTAAGATTCAGGCATTTGTTGAAACATATAAGACTTTATACAATGCTGAACCTGATCAGTTTGCTGCTGACGGCTATGATGCTGTATATGCTATTAAGCTTGCTATTGAACAGGCTGATGGTGATATTTCAAATGAAGCATTAATTGCAGCTATGACTGAGATTACTGTTGATGGTCTTACCGGTGAAATGACTTTTGATGCAAGCGGTGAGCCAACTAAGTCTGCTAAGGTTGCTGTTATTCAGGACGGTGCTTATACAGCCGAGTAATTATTGAGTAATTGTTTTTATTTTAAGATAGCATTGGAGTTATTCTTCAATGCTATCTTGTTTTTATAGAAGTGTTTTTGGGATTTGATGAAAGGAGGAAATATTTTGCAAGGTTTAGTTACATTTATTCAACAGTTTATAAATGGTTTAAGTTTAGGCAGTGTTTATGCCTTAATGGCTCTTGGTTATACTATGGTTTACGGTATTGCTAAAATGCTTAACTTTGCTCATGGTGATATTATTATGGTTGGTGCATATACAGTAGCTGTTGTATGTTCCACAATGGGTATGTCGCCTGCTGCGGCTATTGCTGCCAGTGTTATAGTATGTACAGTCCTTGGTGTAACTATTGAGAAAATTGCTTATAAGCCGTTGAGAGCTGCATCTCCCCTTGCTGTTCTGATTACCGCTATTGGTGTAAGCTACTTTTTACAGAGTGTTGCTTTGCTTATTTTTGGATCTAATGCCAAGAAGGTACCACCGGTAGTTGCTCTTAGCAGTATTAGAGTTGCCAATATTGATTTATCGGGGATTGCACTGGTTGTTATCAGTGTTACCGTACTTATAATGATTTGTCTTTCCTTATTTATTAATTGTACAAAGGTAGGTAAGGCTATGCTTGCTGTATCTGAGGATAAGGGTGCAGCAGAGCTTATGGGTATTAATGTTAATTCAACAATTTCATTGACATTTGCCATAGGTTCAGCGCTTGCAGCTGTTGCAGGTGTTTTGTTTGTAAGTTCTTATGGCTATGTGAACCCATATACGGGAGCACTTCCCGGCATTAAGGCTTTTGTAGCTGCTGTACTGGGAGGTATCGGTTCAATACCGGGTGCTATGCTTGGCGGTGTTATATTAGGTATTATTGAGAGTTTATCAAAGGCTTATATATCTACTGATTTGTCAGATGCTATTGTGTTTGGTGTGTTAATTGTTGTACTTTTGGTTAAGCCAACAGGCATACTTGGTAAAAAGAAGATTACAAAGGTTTAAAAGGGTGGTTATTATGAAGAATAAAAAGAATATTGTTTATGTAATAATTGCTGTTGTAATATTTGCAGTCCTTTTTGCCTTAGTAAATGCAGGTGTTTTAAGCAGACAGTATCAAGGATTGCTTGTTCCTATAGGTGTAAATATTATGCTTGCGGTTTCTCTTAACCTTATTGTAGGTTTTTTAGGCGAGCTTTCTTTAGGTCATGCAGGATTTATGTCGGTAGGTGCTTATGCAGGCTGTCTTTTTACGGTTCATGCAAACCTGCCTGCTATGGTTGAGCTTCCTATTGCTTTCCTTATTGGCGGTATTACAGCGGCTGTATTTGGTCTTATAATAGGTATACCTGCTCTTAGATTAAAGGGTGACTATCTTGCTATTGTAACCCTTGGTTTTGGTGAGATTATACGTTCAGTATTTAATTCTCTTGATTTCTTGGGAGGTTCGGGAGGATTAAAGGGTATAGATAAGTCCGGCAATTATATTATGGCTTATGTTTTAACCGTAATTACAATTTTAGTAATTGCAAACCTTATTAACTCTAAACACGGCAGAGCTATTAAGTCCATAAGGGACAATGTAATAGCTGCTGAATCTGTTGGTGTTAATGTTGTATACTACAAAATTTCGGCATTTGTTATATCAGCATTTTTTGCCGGTGCAGCAGGTGTATTATATGGACACAATCTTGCCATATTAAAGCCTGCAACTTTTGATTTTAATAAATCTATTGAAATTCTTGTTATGGTTGTTTTAGGCGGTATGGGAAGTATACCGGGAAGTATTATTGCTGCAATTGTACTTACAATATTGCCTGAAGTCTTAAGATTTTTGGCAGACTACAGAATGCTGCTTTATGCAGTAGCACTTATAGTGATGATGTTATTCAGTTCAAATCCTACACTTGTTGATCTCAGACAGAAAGTGTTTGGAAAAAATAAAAAGGGAGGTAAATAATTATGGCTTTATTAGAGGTTAAAGAATTAGGTATCTCCTTTGGTGGTCTTAGAGCTGTTGATAATTTCAGTTTAACTATTGAAGAAGGTCAGCTTTATGGACTTATTGGACCGAACGGTGCAGGTAAGACAACTATTTTCAATCTTTTAACCGGTGTTTATAAGCCTACAGACGGTACATTTAAGTTTGATGGTGAGGAAATGTCGGGTAAAAGTCCTATTCAGATTAATAAGAGTGGTATTGCAAGAACATTCCAGAATATAAGACTTTTCTCACAGATGTCTGTAATTGACAATGTTAAGGTTGGTTTGCATAATCAGTACAGCTTTTCTGTATTTGACAGTATTTTAAGACTTCCTAAGCATAGAACAGGTGAAAAGCTTATGAATGAAAGGGCAATGGAAATATTAAAGATATTTGACCTTGACGGTGAGGCTGATCAGCTTGCAAGTAACCTGCCTTATGGTAAGCAGAGAAAGCTTGAAATTGCAAGAGCTCTTGCAACTAATCCAAAGCTGCTGCTTCTTGATGAACCTGCTGCAGGTATGAATCCTGCTGAAACTGCTGAGCTGATGAATACCATTGCTTTAATAAGGGATAAGTTTAATATTACAATTTTGCTTATTGAGCACGATATGTCTCTTGTAATGGGCATTTGTGAAAAAATAGTTGTTCTTGAATACGGCAGGGTGATTTGTGATGATGTTCCTGAAAAGGTAAAGAATGACCCAAGAGTTATTGCAGCTTATTTGGGAGATTAAGGAGGTGGAGAGAAATTGTTAAGTGTTAATGATTTGAATGTGCATTATGGTGCTATTCATGCTATAAAGGGTGTATCCTTTGAGGTAAATGAAGGTGAAATTGTATCGCTTATTGGTGCAAATGGTGCCGGTAAGACAACAACTCTCCACAGTGTTTCAGGTCTTATTAAGTCAAGCGGCGGTGCAGTTAAGTTTATGGGTAAAAATATTACAGGTCTTACTGCTGATAAAATAGTAAAGCTTGGTATTGGTCATGTTCCTGAAGGCAGAAGGGTGTTTCAGGAGCTTACAGTTCACGAAAATCTTGAACTTGGCGCATTTTCGGTAAAGGATAAGAATTTTATTAAGAATGAGTATGAAAGAGTTATGACTCTTTTTCCAAGATTAAAGGAAAGAAGAAAACAGCTTGCAGGTACTCTTTCAGGCGGCGAACAGCAGATGCTTGCAATGGGAAGGGCACTAATGAGTCAGCCCAAAATGCTCCTTCTTGATGAACCCTCAATGGGTCTTGCACCAATTATTGTTAAGGATATTTTTGATATTATTAAGTCATGTAATGATGATGGTATGACAATTCTTCTTGTTGAACAGAATGCAAAAATGGCACTGTCTATTTCGGACAGAGCTTATGTACTTGAGACGGGAAAAATTGTTATGTCGGGAGATGCTGATAAGCTTCTTAATGATGACAGTGTTAAAAAAGCTTATTTAGGCGGCTGATATTTTAATGGGCTGCTGCAAAATGAATGATTTCAATTCATTTTGCAGCAGCCCATTTATGTTTTAACATTAATTAAAGTCCCAAAAGTTTAATAGCATCAACGTAGCTTGCAATGCCTGCAACAACCTTCTTAGCTTCTTTCATGGCAAGAACTACGGTAGCCGGCTGATGAACAACATCGCCGCCTGCAAATACACCGTTAAGGGTAGTCATACCATAAGGCTTTTCCTTAGTAATAAGGTAGCCGTTATCATTGACCTCAATACCCTTTGTTGTGGATATAATTCTTTTGGCAGGTTTTGAGCCTATAGCAACAAGAACCTTATCACAAGGCAGCACAATTTCGTTGCTGTCCTGGTCAATTAAAAGTCCCTTAAGTTTGCCGTTTTCATCACCCATATATTCAACAGGAGTTGAATTCCACATAAATTTAACTCCGTCAGCTACAGCACTTTCATATTCAAGTTTTTCTGCTGAAATAGTATCAAGGGTACTTCTGTATACTACTGTTACCTTTTTAGCACCCATTCTGAGAGCTGTTCTTGAGGCATCCATAGCAACATTGCCTGCGCCGATTACAAGTACTGTATCTCCTTCTTTAACAGGAACTTCCTTTCTTTCAAGGCTGTTACTGTTGTAAAGGGCAACCATTCTTAAGAAATAGTGAGATTTAACTACACCTCTTAAATCCTTGCCGGGTATATTAAGCTCTCTTGCAATGGCTGTACCTGTACCTATAAATATAGCATTGAAGCCTTTTTCAAAGAGCTGGTCAATAGTAATATCCTGTCCTATAATTGTATTATTTATAAATTGAACACCAAGCTCAGCAATTCGCTTTGTTTCACGTCTTACAACGTCCTTTGGAAGTCTGAATTCAGGTATACCGTAAAGAAGTACACCACCGGGTTCATTTTCGCTTTCATATACGGTTACGTTAAAGCCCATTGTTGCAAGATCACCTGCAACTGTAAGACCTGCGGGACCTGAACCTATTACTGCTACATTTCCCCTGGTCTTTGGTGGGATTTTTTCTCTTATAAGTCCCATATCAGCATCAAAATCTGCCACAAACTGTTCGAGCTTGCCTATTCTTATTGGCTTATTTGCCTTGTTTAATACACAATGTCCTTCGCACTGCTTTTCATGAGGGCATACTCTGCCGCATACAGCAGGCAGGTTTGTTTTTTCTGCCAAAAGACTTCTTGCTTCGCCAAAGTTGCCTCTTGAAAGCTGATGTATAAATTCCGGTATGTTATTTTCAATGGGACAACCTGTTTTACACTGAGGTACCTTGCAGTTAAGGCACCTTTTTGCCTCTGCAAGAGCCTCCTGCATAGTTAATGGTGTTGCATCATACTGTTCATTGCTGTTCATAAGTTACCTCCCCTAAGTAAATTTATTTTAAAATATTTTTTAATTCTTTTAATAAAAGGCTGTTGCTTTTTTCATCCAGTATGCAAAAACGTATATAGTGATTATCAAGATAAGGAAAATCAGCACAATCTCTTATTAATATTTTCTTTTGTATAAGTTTGTTAAAGACATCTGTAGAGGTAATATCCTCTCTTTTTAATCTAAGAAGGAAAAAGTTTGACTGGGTATCATATACATGGACACAGTCAAGGTCAAATAATTCCTTGAAAATCTTATCTCTTTCATTGTTTATAAGGCTGCGGGTTCTGTTTATAAATTCTCTGTCTCTAAACATAACAGTACCGCTTAATTCAGCAAAAATATTAACTGACCATGGGTCTTTGTGAGTGTTTATATATTCTATTATTTTGCTGTTTGAACAAGCACCATAGCCAAGTCTTAAGCCGGGACAGGCAAAGAATTTAGAAGTTCCCCTTATAATAAATAAGTTGTCAAATTCCTCAATAAGAGGCATAGCAGACACATTTTTGCTGATGTTGGAAAACTCAACGTAGGTTTCATCCATCATAACCATAATGTTGTTAGTTTTACAATGCTTAAGTATTTCTCTTGTTTCATCACAGGTTACATAAGTACCTGTAGGATTGTTGGGATTGCATATTACAAGCATATCAATATCGGAAGACAATACATTTTTTAATTCAGGGATGTTAAGCATATATTCGTCACTTTCCTTAAGAGGGAATAGCTCTGCACTGCCGCCTATAAGCTTAATTTCCTTTAAATATTCTGAGTAGGCAGGTGAAACTATAACTGCCTTTTTGGGATTAACTGTCTTTATACACATTGATATAAGCTCTGTGGAACCGTTGCCAACCATTATGTGTTTGGGATTTATTCCTGTATAATCTCCTATAGCTGACCTTAAATTTACATAAGATACATCAGGATATACAGTAGGAGCATCTGCATTGTCTGCAATGACTTTTTTTACAGATTCCGGCAGACCCAAAGGATTTACATTACCGCCGAAGTTATAAATTTCTTCTTTTTTAATTCCATAGATTCTTGAGATTTCATCTAAATCTCCGCCATGGACCACATTTAAACTCATAGTTGCACTTCCTTTTGTCCTTCTCTGAAATAAGTATAACATTATTAATGAGAAAATTAAAGAGGGTAATTTAAAAATATTCATATTTTTTTGAAATAATATTAAAAAATTATTGGAAAATAGATGTTTTTGTGATATAATACATTTTACTGTTACAGTTAAAATTATTTTTTTATTTAGGAGTGTGATTTTCGTGGACTCGGGAAGTTCGCAATATTTGACTAAGGTTATTGTACTTATTGTTTGTTTAATTTTATCCGGCTTTTTCTCAAGCTCTGAAACGGCTTTAACATCATTAAGCAAAATCA
>DBGCRA010000124.1:0-32736 GCA_048359195.1 Candidatus Gallispira sp. | reverse complement strand
CTTGCATTTATATGCACTTTGTAATATACTGATTTTAAGTTAAGGGAAACCTTAACCTTAAAACCATCACAAAGGAATAGCAAAAGCGGTTATTTGCCCCTATACTTCCCCACTGTGAGGCAACAGAGCATTTTGCTGAAAGATGTTTAAAAAGAAATATAACTTATAAAGAAACTAAAGAGGCTATTTTAAATGGTGAAATTATTGAGAACTACCCAAATGATTATCCATTTCCAAGCTGCTTGATACTTGGAATAACATTAAAAGGAAAATATCTGCATATAGTTACAGGCATAGGCAAAAATAAATTATGGTTAATTACAGTTTACAAACCTGATGTAAATGAATGGGATGAATCATTAAAATTCAGAAAGGAGAATTAATTATGTAACAGTGTTTTTATTGCAAAGGCAGTATGAAAGATGGATTTACCAATTATATGCTTGACCTCAACGGTCATTTTATTATTATAAAAAATGTGCCTTGTCATAAATGTTCCCAATGTGGCAAAGTTTCATACAGCGGTGCTACAATGGCTAAAATTGGTGAAATTGTAGAAATACTAAAAAATACTCTTACCGAAGTTGCTATAGTAGAATTTGCCGCATAAAATAAAGGCTCTTTGTCTGCAAAACAAAGAGCCTTTATTTTATACATTAAATCTGAAAAGAATTACATCTCCATCCTTAACAACGTAATCCTTACCCTCACTTCTGTAAACACCTGCTTCCTTAGCGGCAGTAATTGAGCCAAGTCTTACCAAATCATCATAAGTAACAACTTCAGCCCTTATAAAGCCTCTCTCAAAATCAGAGTGAATTTTACCTGCTGCCTGTGGTGCCTTTGTACCTTCAGTGATAGTCCAAGCTCTTACCTCAGTTTCACCTGCGGTAAGATAGCTTATAAGTCCAAGCAAAGCATAGCTTGCCTTAATAAGTCTGTCAAGACCGCTTGACTCACAGCCTAAATCAGCAAGAAATTCCTGCTTTTCATCATTTTCAAGCTCGGCAATTTCTTCCTCAATCTTAGCACATACAACAAATACACCTGAACCCTCTTCTTTTGCAAGTTCTCTTACAGCCCGGACATGTGAATTAGACGCTCCGTCATCGGCTAAATCCTCCTCTGCAACATTGGCAGCATATAAAACAGGCTTTCTGCTTAAAAGAGTAAAACTGTCAGCAAAGGCAGCATCCTCATCATCAAATTCAAGACTTCTGGCATTTTTGCCCTCCTCAAGAGCCGCCTTAATTTCCTTTAAAACAACAAGTTCCTTAGCTAAAGACTTGTCATTCATAGCCTGCTTTTGAGTTTTTGCAATTCTCTTGTCAACTACTTCAAGGTCAGCAAGCATAAGTTCAAGGTTAATTGTTTCAATATCTCTTACAGGATCAACCTTTGCGTCAACGTGAACAATGTTGCTGTCCTCAAAACATCTTACAACATGAACAATAGCGTCAACTTCTCTTATATGAGAAAGGAACTTATTTCCTAAGCCCTCGCCCTGACTTGCACCCTTAACAAGACCTGCAATATCCACAAATTCAATAACTGCGGGAGTTACCTTTTGAGTTGTGTACATATCAGCAAGAACATCAAGTCTTTTGTCAGGCACCGGAACAATGCCCACATTAGGGTCAATAGTGCAGAAGGGATAATTTGCAGATTCAGCACCGCCTCCGGCAAGGGAATTAAATAATGTACTCTTGCCCACATTAGGCAAGCCAACAATACCAAGTTTCATAATAAATTTTCTCCTTTGTTTCCATATATATTCAAATTCTATATACATTAAAATAGGCGGCAAATAAAACCACCCATTTCATAATCAAAAGCACCCAAAACAAACCTGAATATTAATTTTATTATACCTTATATTAAATAGCGTTGCAGACTCTAATCCGCAGGTCGAGCTTTGCCCGACCGAGGACAGGAACTTTTCTGTAATTTTGACATTTCTATGTCAAAATTGCGGAAAACTTGATGGTTCCTTCCTTAGCTAAACTGAAAGAAATGATTGCACAGAAAGATTTATCTGACAGCCGTAGGCTGGCTTTCAGCGAAGCTGAAAGTGCTGACAAGCATTTCTTTCAATACTGTCGATTTATCGACAGCTTAAAATTAATCTCTGTTAGCAACAGCACCGGTAAGTAATCCCAAAAGAAATACTAAGAACGCTATACCTAATGTACAAACAGCTAACTTTGGCTTATCCTCTTCCGGAATAAATGTGCCCTTTAAAACATGTGCCTTTGCTTCCTCGGCAGCCGCACGATAATGCTTTCTTGGTCTTGCATATCTCATATAAATTACCTCCTACTATTTTAATTACGTTTTCTTGTTTTATAATTATACCACATTTAGCTAAATTATAAAAGAGAAATTTTTATTAATATTGCTAAAATATGGTTAAAGGTGTATACTAATAAAAAACGGAGGTGTTAGTATGAGTTATGAAGTAAAAAGCAGTGAAGTAGTTTATAAAGGAAAGGTATTTAATCTTGAAAAAGATGTAATTGTATTGCCTGACGGCAGAGAAACAGTCAGAGAAACAATCCGTCACGGCGGTGCGGCAGCTATGATTCCTATTGATGATGACGGCAAAATTATTTTTGTAAGACAGTACAGACATTCTGCAGGAAGAGAAGTACTTGAAATTCCCGCAGGCACTGTTGAAAAAGGTGAGGACCCTTATAATTGTGCTGTAAGAGAAATACAGGAAGAAACATCATATAAGGCAGGTAAAATGACATTTCTTCTTAAAATGTATTCAGCAATAGGCTTTTGCAGTGAAGTTATACACATTTATGTTGCGGAAAACCTTGAAAAAGGTGAATATAATATGGATGATGACGAATTTATTACAAATGAACGCTATACCCTTGAAGAAAGCATTGAGCTTATTCATAAAGGTGAAATATGCGACAGTAAAACTATTTCAGCAATATTTGCATATAAGGACTATATTTCCAATAAATAATATAAAAAAGGCTGTAAAATACAGCCTTTTTTCATATACCTAACTGTTCAAAACCCAATTACCGCTCTTATTTTGCAGTTCTGTCATATGTTTATATATTCCATTATTTTTCATAAGCTCTTCAGGTGTTCCTTCTTCTGCCACAATACCTTCCTTAAGCACAACAATTTTATCGGCATTTGCAACAGTTCTCATTCTGTGGGCAATTACAATTACAGTTTTATCCTTTATTAATTCCGATAAAGCAGACTGAATAAGAGTTTCATTTTCAACATCAAGAGATGCTGTAGCCTCGTCCAAAAGAATAATAGGTGCATTTTTTAGAAAGGCTCTTGCTATTGATATTCTCTGTCTTTCACCGCCTGAAAGCTCACAACCGTTTTCACCAATCATTGTATCCCAGCCATTTTCCAGTTTTTCCACAAATTCATTGCAATTAGCAAGTCTTGCAGCCTCCATAACCTCTGCATCCGTTGCATCCTTTCTGCCTATTCTGATATTTTCCATAACAGTATTATTAAAAAGTGTTACATCCTGAAATACTATGGAATATAAGGATAATAGAGCTTCAGGCTCAATATTTGATATATCCATACCGCCTACAGTAATTTTACCTCTGTTAATATCCCAAAAACGAGCAGCAAGCCTTGATACGGTTGTTTTACCGCCTCCCGAAGGACCGACAAGAGCTGTAACCTGTCCCTGCTTGGCAGTAAAGGAAACATCCTTTAAAACAGTTTCACCTGTATTGTAAGAGAAATCAACCTTATCAAAAACAATATCATAACCTTTATTGTTTAAAATTTCATCACCGCTCTGAACAGGATGATAAAGAATTTCATTCATTCTTGCTATGTTTGTACGAGTAGAAATAATAGCGGCAAGATTTTGCAATGATGTCTGTAAAGGGTCATAAAGTCTTGAAGCAACCAATAAAAACATAAAAAACATAAGTATATTAATACTTCCCTTAATAAGAAGTATGGAGCCCACTAATGCAACCGTTGCAATACCGAGCTTTAAAATAAGCTGTGCAGATACAACAAATACTGCCGTACCAAGCTCAGAAATAATTGCCCTTATTTCCACAGCCTTAATTTTAGCATCAAGCCCCTTAAGATACTTTTCTTCTGCATTATTTGATTTAATATCTCTTACAGCCTCAAGACACTCCTGAATACCATCTGCACAGGCAAGTTTTGCCCCTGTCTGCTTTTGATTTAAACTATCCTGTGCCTTAATTGACAAAAATACAATAGCAAAGGATACAGGTACAACCCAAACGGCAGCCAAAGCCATTTTACGGTCAAAAACAAATAAGCAAACCGAAATAAAAACCGTGGATATAACAGAACCGATAAACTCAGGAATATAATGAGAAAAAGAGGTTTCAAGAGTAGTACAATCCGCCATCATTGTATTGGTCAAATCAGATAAATCCTTCTTGCCAAAAAAGGATAAAGGAATTTTCCTCAGCCTTTCAGCAAGAGTAATACGCCTTACTCCGGTTTCAATATATGTAGCAAGAAAAGTTGCATTATACTGAAATGTATATGTTATAAATATAAGCACAAGGCATAAAACAACTCCTGCGGCATATAAAGGTATATTTACATTGTTATCTCCCATTAAATCTCCCACAAACCTGTATAAAAGTCCTACAGGCATCATAAGAGCTATGTTTGATATAACGCAGGAAATGCAAGCCTTAATCAAATCCTTTGCACCCTGCCTTGATAAAGCAAATTTTCTTTGAATTTTATTAAGCATAATTTGCCTCCTTTCCAACCTTCCACTGAACAGAGGTCTGATAATTTCTCCACATATTTGCATAAAGTAAATTTTTATCAAGTAATTGGGAATGAGTACCCTTTTCTTCAATTCTGCCGGCTTTTACAACAAATATTTCATCAGCGCCTACAACAGTAGATAATCTGTGTGCAATCATAATTACGGTTCTTCCCTTAGCCATATTTGAAAATGCCTGCTGTACTCTGCTTTCATTGTCAGGGTCAGCAAAGGCTGTAGCCTCGTCTAAAATAACAATAGGAGCATCTTTTAACATAACTCTTGCAATGGCTAATCTCTGCTGCTCACCGCCTGAAAGAAAAACTCCCTTTGTTCCAATAACCGTATCAATACCCTTTGGCAGCTTTTCAACAATATCCATACACTGTGCCGACTTTAAAGCCTCCATAACCTGTTCTCTTGTAGCATCAGGCTTTGAAAGCCTTACATTTTCAAATACAGACATTTTCAAAAGCTTACTGTTCTGAAATACAAAGGCAACATTATCCATAAGCTCCTTTTTAGGAATATCCTTTATATTAACACCGCCAATAAGTATGCTGCCCTTCTTTACATCAAAAAATCTGGATATAAGACTTGCAAGAGTTGACTTACCTCCCCCTGACGGACCGACAAGGGCAACTGTTTTGCCTGCATCAATTTTAAGTGACACATCATTAATTACATCTGTTTTGTCATCATAGCTAAATGTAACATTTTTAAGCTCAACTGAATTATCCTTTATATTAACACTCTTATCTGTTTCAGACATTGGTTCTAAATTCAACACACTGTCTATTCTCTCCAAAGCATCATTTACAATCATAGCATTTTCACTTGAAAACATAATTTTTGTCAATGTTACTGTAATTATAGGAGTAATTATAATATAAAATATTAAGTTAAGTAAAAGCTCCTTAGTTACTCCCCCTGATGTTAGAGTAACTCCGCCAAATATAAGAAAAGCAAAAACACCATTGATAATTGTTGTATAAAACAGCATTGGTACACGCAGCTCTTTTGTATAAGCAATAGACCACATTGAGTAATCATCAATGGCAGCTTTAAATCTCCTAAATGAAAATACAGACTGACCAAAGGTTTTAACAACGGGAATACCCCTAACATATTCCACAGCCTCATTTGACATTCTTTCAAGGGCATTTTGATATTCCTTCATTTTTTCCTGCATACCCTTACCTGTCATACACATCATAATAGCAAAGGCAAGAGCTATAGGCACAAGACTTAAAAGCCCTAATCTCCAGTCAAAGAACAAAAGCAGTAATACAAGCCCTACAGGAGTTGCAAAGGCACCTGCCCTGTCAGGGAGCTGATGAGCAAGATAGGTTTCCGTAGCAGCACTTGATTCATTTATTATTCTTCGCATTCTTCCGCTACCAAAGCTATCCATAAAGCCTAATGGCAGCTTAACAATATGATGCATTGCCTTAATTCGTATATTGGTAGCTATTCTGAAAGCACTTAAGTGAGAACACATTAAAGCACAAATATAGACAAACAAGGATAAAAACGCAAATGCTACAGCCATCACACCATTATGCACCATATATTGTGCCTCACTAAAATTCGGTGCAATTTCAAGCACCTCCTGTATTATTTTCCATACATAAATAAAGGGCAGCAAAGCAATTAAGGCACTAATTGCAGAAAGCACCCATGATGCATATGTAAGATATTTAAAATTTCCTGCATAATCCATCAATTTAGATAAATTAGATTGTTTTTTCAATTCAAATCCTCTCCTTTTAATCATTCATCAAAGCCTGAATATTGCCATAAAATTATTAAGATTTTTTATAAATGGTATTGATGCAAAAAGTTTTCCTCTTATGGAATATTTCTGCATTTCACAGTTAAAACTCTTTTCGGATATAAGCCTTAACCCATTACAAAGCTTTTCAACATCTTCAGCACTTTTTACACCCCAATTAAATGTAGCAGACGTATTTTTTACAGTATCGTGGTACTTTGAACCTCCCCTTGTTATTTTGGGCATTAGCTCTGCAATAATAATAACGTTATTAAAGCTGTTTTTTATTATGTTAAGCAGTGTTTTTACCTGCTCTTCATATAAATACATAAGCATACCTTCAATTATAATAATGGTTGTATTACCTTTTTCAACCTCATCTGTCCAACTTTTGTCAAGAGCTGATTTAGCTATAAGTTTTACTCTGTCCCTTTCAGCAAAAAAACTTTTGCGTGCCTCAATAACATTTGGCAGGTCTAAATCATACCATCTGATTTTACCATTATCAACTCTCTCAAAACGATTGTCAAAGCCACAGCCTACAGATATACAAACAGCATCGGGATACTTTTCAATATAATACTTAACTGCATCATCAAATAATATAGTTCTTGATATAACGCCTTCGTGGCTCATAAATTTGTCATATTTCTCCCTATCAATATTTAACTCTCTTACAATTTCTACAGCCTTTTCATCCTTAATTCTTGCATTATCCCTCAGCGTTTCATTTGCCTTAATAACAAGAGGAATAAGCATTGTTTCTTCGACACCCTTTAAATTTAACATTGAAACCTCCCATTTATCGGTTAGCTATCGCTAACTTAAATTTTAAAAATTAAGGAGCTTTTGCTCCGAAATTTTACTAATCAAAATCCATAACAGATTTCCAGCCTGCCGTATAAAAAGCTCTAAGTTCCTTAATATAGCCTTTAGCCTGTTTTCTGGGCATATGGTGTATAATCATTTCAAAATAAGCAGAAAACATACCACTTGCCAGTATATGTACAAGAGTAGGGTCTATATTATTAACTCTTCTGCCAAGCTCCCTCAGCACATTCATAAAGCGATAAGTACTCTCAACCTCTATCTCCACCATTTCATGTATAAAATTTTCATATTTTGTACCTTCACTGCAACACAAAATCAGCTTAAAATCATCAAAGTGGTCATACATATAGTCAACCATATCGTCCATACAGTCACCTGATATATTACCCATTTCCTTTGGCTGTTGTTCTGCAGGCAAATCAGCAAAGGTATTTTGTGCCATCTTATATCTTGCCATACAAACTCCGGCACTTTCACTGACAAGATAATCAAAAAGCTGTTCCTTACTTTTAAAATATCCGTAAAAAGCTCCTGTTGTTACATTTGCTTCCTTTGCAATATTTCTGAGAGAAGCAGAACGAAAGCCCTTTTCAAGAAACTCCTTTTTGCCTGCCGATAAAATATTTTTTAGAGTAGTTGCTTCTGATTCACTCAAAGGTATACCTCCATATAACAGTGTTATATAACACTGTTATAATATCATTTATTTATAACTTTGTCAATACCTTTTTTTCATAAATAATACAAATATCTATTGACATCACTTAATATATAGATGTATACTAATATAAAATTAGTTGATAGTAACTCATTTAACCGCAACTAACCAAATATTAAAGAAAAGAGGAATTTATATGTTATCAAAATGCTTAAAAGATTGCAGATTTATTTGCTTTGCCTGCGGAGCAGTTGCAGCTGTTGTAGGCGGTAAGGTTTTAAAAAGTGACAAAACGAGAAATGCTTGTGTACAGGGTCTTGCTAAAGGTATGAAACTTAAGCACGATGCACAGGTTACACTTCAGAATATGAAGGAAGAGGCACAAGACATTTGTTACGATGCTATGCAGGAAGCTGAAATTGAAAACGACGCTGAGTAAAGAGGGTGATGTATTTGAAACATCAAATCATTTATGATAAACCCGGACGTCTTAGAGTAAGACTTAGTAACTGCATTATTTCAAGGGAACAGGCAGCAGGTATTTCTTCATTGCTGCTAAATACAAAGGGCGTTTTATCAGCTGATGTTACATATATTAACGGCAGTATTCTTGTATATTATAAAAAAGGATTCAAGGATAGTGTTTTAAATACCATATCTGCCTTAAGCAAAAAAGACATTCCTTTAATAAGCAGCGAAAACGAAAGTACAACAAAAGAGCTTGACGACAACTTCAAACGTTCATTATTTAAAATGCTTGGAAGAAATTTAGTTTACAAGACATTTATTCCTGCTCCCATAAGATTTCTGCTGACATTAAGACGTGCCAAAGGATATGTGGAAAAAGGACTTTCAAGTCTTGGTGACGGTAAACTGGATGTTGCTGTACTTGATGCGGTTTCAATATCTGCATCTATACTTTCAGGCTCTTACACAACTGCCAACTCTATAATGTTTTTACTTGGTATTTCAGGCTTACTTGAGGACTATACCCACAAAAAAGCAAAAGCATCTCTTGCCCAAAGTCTTTTTGTGAATGTTGATAAGGTATGGCTTGTTACCGAAAAAGAAGATATTTCAATACCATTATCTCAAATTAATATAGGCGATAAAATTCGTATACGTTCAGGCGGAATGATACCTGTTGACGGTGAGGTTACCGCAGGTGAAGCTCTTATTAATGAAGCCTCTATGACAGGTGAACCGTTGCCTGTTTTGCGTAATAGGGGCAGCAGTGTATATGCAGGCACTGTAATTGAAGAAGGTAATATTACTGTTGAAGTAAGAGTATTGCCTGATAATTCAAGAATACAGAAAATTGTTTCAATGATTGATGAATCCGAGGCACTTAAGGCAGGAATACAAAGCAAAGCCGAAAAACTTGCAGATGCTATTGTACCTTTCAGCCTTTTAACAGCCTTAGGTACACTTGCCTTTACACGAAATGTAAGCAAGGCACTTTCTGTTTTAATGGTAGACTATTCATGTGCAATTAAGCTGTCATCACCTATTTGTGTTATTTCAGCAATGCGTGAGGCAACAAACTATAACATTATGGTCAAGGGCGGCAAGCATCTTGAAAGCTATGCTCAGGCAGACACAATTATATTTGATAAAACAGGCACACTTACAAATACCTGTCCTAAGGTTACAAAAGTCATAGGATTTAATGGATATGACAGAGATAGTGTACTTAAAATTTCTGCCTGCATTGAAGAACATTTTCCTCACAGCATAGCAAGAGCTGTTGTTCATCAGGCAGAGGTTGAAGGCTTGCACCATGAAGAAGAGCATGCAGATGTTGAGTATGTTGTTGCTCATGGTATAGCTACTCATTTAAATGGTGAAAGAACATTAATAGGCAGCTCCCATTTTCTTTTTGAAGATGAAGGAATTGAAATTGATAATGAAATTAAATCCATAATAAAGAAAGAGGAAGCAGGCTGTTCAGCTCTTTACCTTTCAATAGGCAAAAAACTTGTAGGTATGATTTGTATAACCGACCCTATAAGAGAGGAAGCCATTGATGTAATTAACGCACTTAAAAAGAATGGCTTTAATCGAATAATTATGCTTACGGGCGACAGTGAATCTGCTGCAAAAGCAGCCTGTGAAAAACTTGGCATAACAGAATACCGAGCACAGGTATTGCCTGAGGATAAGGCTAATGTTGTTGCTTCACTTAAAAATGAAGGTCATAAAGTAGTTATGGTAGGCGATGGTATAAATGATTCACCTGCCCTTTCAGTTGCCGATGTTTCAGTTGCTATGAAATCTGCATCAGATATTGCAAGAGAGGTTGCTGACATAACCTTACTTTCAGAAGACTTAATGACACTTATTACATTAAGAAAGCTAAGTGTAAACCTTTTTGCAAGAATAAAAAGCAACCATAATTTTATTGTAGGCTTTAACACTGTGCTCATTGTTGGTGGAATATGCGGAATTCTCCCGCCTGCCACATCAGCACTTTTGCATAATGTATCTACAACAGCAATAAGTGGATTAAGTATGCGTCCTTGCTTAACTCGGTAAATATCAATTATTATTAAAATCGGGAACCAGACAGGCTCCCGATTTTTTTATCTTATTAAACTATTTGACAATACATCATTCATTTTAGATGCAAGCACAAATTCCATATTAGCCTTTCCATACTCAGGTATTTCATCAAGATCAGGTGCATTTTCAACAGGTATTATAACCTTTTTAACACCTGCCCTCTTTGCAGCAAGAACCTTTTCCTTTAAGCCGCCTATAGGCATTACCTTACCTCTGATGCTTATTTCGCCCGTCATTGCAATATCAGCTCTTACGGGAGTTTTAGTCATGGCAGACACCATAGCAGTAGCCATAGTAATACCTGCAGATGGACCGTCCTTAGGAGTAGCCCCCTCCGGAATATGAATATGAACATCTGTATTTTCAAAATCAATATCCACACCAAGCTCGTCAGCATTGGCTCTTATATAACTAAGGGCAGCATTATAGCTTTCCTCCATTACCTTGCCTATATTGCCTGTAATTTTAAAATTACCCTTGCCCTTTAATATATTAACCTCAACATCAAGAGTTGTTCCGCCAACAGTAGTCCATGCAAGGCCTTTGCAGATACCCACTTCATCTGAAGCATTTATTGTTTCAGGCTTAAATATTCTCTTGCCAAGATAATCGGTTAAATTTTTCTTATTAACCACAACAGTATTTTCATCATCTATCTGCTGCTTAACTACCTTACGGCATACCTTGCCTATAGTTCTTTCAAGAGTTCTTACGCCTGCCTCTCTTGTATAGCTTTCAATCATATCTTCAATGGCATCTTTTCTGAATTTAAGCTGTGCCTTTGTAAGACCGTTTGCCTCAAGCTGCTTTGGCACAAGATAGTCAACTGCAATATGATACTTTTCCTCTGCCGTATAGCTTGAAAGCTCCACAATTTCCAGTCTGTCCCTTAATGGACCCGGAATAGTGTCAAGACTGTTTGCAGTACATATAAATAAACAATGGCTTAAATCATAAGGCATTTCAATATAATTATCCCTGAAATTAACATTCTGTTCACCGTCCAATACCTCAAGGAAAGCAGCTGCAGGGTCACCCTTATAGTCCTTGCCAAGTTTATCGATTTCATCTAAAAGCACAAGAGGATTTGATGCTCCCGCCTGCTTGATTGAAGTAATAATTCTGCCCGGCATAGAACCTAAATATGTTCTTCTGTGACCTCTTATTTCAGCCTCATCACTTATGCCGCCTAAACTCATTCTTACATATTCTCTGCCCAATGCCCTTGCTATTGACTTGGCAATAGAGGTTTTACCTACACCGGGAGGTCCTACAAGGCAGAGAATAGGTCCGTTTGGATTATCCACTTTAAGTCTTACCGCAAGATACTCCACAATTCTTTCTTTCACCTTTTCAAGACCATAGTGATCCTTATTAAGTATCTGTTCAGCTCTTTTAAGCGATGTATTTTCACTTGTCATATTGCCCCATGGCAGTGACAAAACATTGTCAATATAATCCCTTATAATAGAGCCTTCAGCAGTCCCCGGATTTGACCTCTGTAATCTCTTAAATTCCTTTTCAAGCTTTTCCACAGCATATTCAGGCATATTCAGCTCCTTCATTTTTTCTCTGTATCCCTGAATTTCCTCACCTGTGCCGCTTTTGTCACCTAATTCCTCATTAATTGCCCTAAGCTCTTCTCTAAGGAAATATTCCTTCTGTGCCTCATCAATATTTTCCTTTGCCTTAAGCATAATATCGTTTTTAACATTGGCTCGCTGAATTTCCTTTTCAAGTAAAGCAATGGTAATTAATGCTCTTTCATAAATATCTGTTTCTTCGAGAACACTTCTCTTGTCCTCAAATTCACGAACAAGCTTATCACAAAGTTTGTCACAAAGAACACCTAAGTCATTTGTTTTCTTAACATCGTTTACAAGAGCAGGCTGTAACATAGGTACAGCACCCCTGTATTTTGCAAAAAGGTCCTTAAGCACCTCAACAGAAGCAGTTTCCTTAACCTCATCGGCAGTATTAATCTCCACCATTGACTCTACCTGACAAAGAGTATAGTCAGAATTTTGCTGAACACTGTCAATATAAGCTCTCTCAATACAGTTCACGGAAAGTTTAATGCCGCCGTCAAGACCTCTCATTGCATTTTTAATTTTTGCAACAGTACCAATTCTGTATATATTGTTTTCCGTAAGTCCCTTATCATAATCCTTGGCATTAACAAGCATTAAATAGCTGTCCGCACCCATAGAAGCCTTAACCGCCTCTACAAATTCATCGTCATCTATACTAATAGTGTAATTACACTTAGGATAGGGAACTATTTCATCAAGTAATAATATAGGCATAATTCTCATATTATCCATAACAACACCTCAATTCACATAATCGACTTTATATCGCATATTTATAATAGTATACACGACAGAACTGACATTTTCAAGTGCCACAGCCTATTATTTTTCTGCCAAAAGCTCCATAATTTTATTGCTTCTGGCAATAAATTCTGTCATAGCCTCCTGAGATAAAGGCTTATGGCTCATAACTGCAAGGTCATATATCTGTCTGCAAATCATTTCAGCTTCTTCATTCTTACTGTCCTTAATGTCCAAAAGAAGCTTAACAACATTGTTGTTTGCATTAAGTACAAGAGTTTCATCACTTGGGAATGTTCTGTTGTCCATACCATACATAGCAGACATTTCCTGCATTCTTCTTGACTGTTCGCTAAGCTCAATCATAGCTGAAACCTCTGTTGATTTAAGGTTTTCTACCTTAATTTTAATGTCCTCCTTGCCTAATGCATTCTTAAATACATTTTCAAGTGCCTCCGTATCAATTTCAGCTTCACTGTCAGACTTTAACATTTCAGATACGGCAGAATCAATTCTCTCAAACTTAATACCATTGCTGTATGCCTCAAGGAAACTTACATAAGGCACATCAAGCCTTGTATCAAGAACAACAGCATCCATACCCTCATCCTTGAACATCTTTATATATTGTGCCTGCTGCTGAACATCAGATACATAAAATACCTTGTTTTCAGCCTTATCCTTGTTATTATCAGTATATTCAGTCAAAGTCACATAATTTCCCTCGGTAGTTCTAAATAAAAGACTATCCTTAACCTTTTCATAGAAATCATGTTCTCTCATGGCACCATACTTAATAAATGGGCTAATGTCTTCCCAGTACTTTTCATAATCCTCTCTTGACTTCTTAAACATCGAATTCAGCTTATCAGCTACCTTCTTTGTAATGTACTTACTCATTTTTGTTACATAGCCGTCATTTTGAAGGAAACTTCTGCTGACATTAAGAGGTAAATCAGGACAGTCAATGGTACCCTTTAAAAGGAGAAGGAACTCAGGTATAACCTCCTTTAAGTTATCTGCAATAAATACCTGATTATTATAAAGCTTAACCTGACCTTCTATAGATTCAAGCTCATGTTTTAACTTGGGGAAATACAAAATACCCTTTAACCTGAAAGGATAATCCATATTTAAATGAATCCAAAACAGAGGGGCATTAAAATCGGTAAATACCTTATGATAAAATTCCTTGTATTCCTCGTCAGTACACTCACTTGGTTTCTTTAACCACAAAGGATTGGTATCATTTACAGGCTTATCCTCCTGTTCATCATCCTTCTTTGATGCATCTTCAAAATATATTTCAATAGGCATAAAAGCACAATACTTTGCAAGTATTTCCTTTAACTTCCAGCCATTTAAAAATTCTTTGTTATCATCATTTACATAAAGAGTAATTGTACTACCTCTGTTAAGTCTTTCGCTTGAGTCCATTTCATACTCAATACCGCCGTCACAAGTCCACTTTGCACTTTCAGTATCAGGTGCATAGCTCTTTGAATCAATCTGTACTTTATCAGCCACCATAAAAGCTGAATAAAAACCTAAACCGAAATGACCTATTATATCACTGCCGTTTTCAAACTGATCCTGATACTTGGCAATAAAGTCAGTAGCACCTGAAAAAGCAATCTCAGTAATAAATTTCTTAATTTCATCGGCAGTCATACCAATACCGTTGTCAATAATCTGTATTGTTTTAGCCTCTTCGTCAAGTCTTACTATAACCTTAAGCTTTTCATTTTCATCAAGGTCAAACTTGCCCATTGACGCAAGTTTTTTAAGCTTGACAATAGCATCACAGCCATTGCTCACAAGCTCTCTTAAAAAAATATCTGTATCGGAATATAACCACTTTTTAATTATAGGGAAAATATTCTCACTGTTAATTGATAAATTACCTTTTTCCATAAACAAAACATCTCCTTAACAAATTCAAAATTGCATTCTCCTATATATAATTATACATACAAGTTTCAAAAAGTCAAGTGTTTTTTAGCACTCATTTTAAAAGAGTGCTAACAGCAAATTACTGTTTATTTTACCAAAGGTGAAATAAACAGTAATTTTAATTCAAAGGCATTTTGCCATGCTTGTGTTGCAAACAGTTGCAACCTTTCTCTTAAGTAAAAGCAACTGTTTGCAACATTGGCAATTCAGAACTTTTGCTAACGCAAAAGCAATGCTACGCATTGTCGGATAATTCTTCCGATTCAAAATTGGGAAGCCTTTGAATTTGCGTGAAAGTTTTGTGCCTCAATGGCAAAACTTTCACGTTTGTTTAGCACGGCTATAAATGGTCATTTATAGAGTAATTAACTCATACATAAACCCACCAAATCCGCACATACTAATAACGGTGATATACTTATGAACAAATCAGTTTTTCTGGGCTTAATAACAGGATTTTTAAACGGATTTTTTGGTGCGGGAGGAGGTACTGTACTTGTACCGGGAATGGAAAGATTTTTAAACACAGAGGAACACAAAGCCCATGCAACAGCTATAGCAGTTATACTTCCCCTTTCAGTAATAAGTGCCATTCTATATATTTTTAAAATTGAAATTCCATGGAAAACAGTACTTATGGTAAGTTTAGGCGGTATCATAGGCGGATATGTGGGAGCTAAAATATTAAAAAAATTTTCAGGAAAATGGCTGCATATTATATTCGGCGGGTTTATGATTGCTGCTGCATTAAAAATGATAATTAAATAAGGAAAATACTATGCTTATATTAACGGGATTTTTAGCAGGAATAATAAGCGGTATGGGTATCGGCGGCGGTACAATACTTATACCTGCACTGACAATATTTATGTCAATACAACAAAAGACCGCCCAGGCTATAAATTTAATTTACTTTATACCAACTGCAACAGTAGCAGTTATTACCCATACTAAAGAGGGAAATATTGATAAGGATATAATAAAACCTCTTATAATTGGCGGTATTATAGGTGCAGTAGCAGGCGCACTGGTTATGAATACGGTTAGTAAGGAGCTTTTACGCAGTGCTTTTGGTGTATTTTTGCTTGTGCTGGGAAGTATGGAAATTTGGAAAGGAATAAGAAAATAAAAGACCCCCTAAAAAATTAAGGGAGTCTTTTATTGTGTTATATTATTATAAAAAAAGAAGGTAATATGAAAGTTATCAAAATTATAAATTAGCACCACACACATTGCTGCTGGTCCAGCTATGGTGCATTGTAGTCTTAAAATAATCATCACTCTTCATAAAGAAAGTGCTGTCAGGATCAGATTCCTTAGTATAATTTACATCCCAAGTTACATCTACATTATACCACTTACCGTCAATATTAATCTGATTCCATGCATGAGCACGGTCATCCTGAATTACCACTACACAATCAATACCCAACTTATCCATAACAGCTTTATATGTAAGTGAGTAAGAATTGCAAGTACCCTTGCCATTAACAAGAAGGTCATAAATTGTATAAGAAGAATACGTATAATCATACATAGAATTTTGAATTAAATAATCATGAACATATTTAGCCTTTTCTACAGAAGTTGACTTTCTGTCAGCTTCCTCTGCAATAGTATCAATAGCTGAATCAACAGCTTTACGTGAATCGGTTGCTGATACATTATTACTTATATAACCAACAGTAATACTTTCGGCTATACCATTAACATAAGTACAATCAATAGTTCCATCTAAATCAGCCAACACAGGGTTAGTATTGAACATTTCTTTAAATGTGCTTAAAACTTCTTCAGGAGAAATATTGCACATACTTACATCAATCTGCTCCTGACAATTTAAAACACCCTTTTCAATAACATCTTCGATTTTAGTTGAAGCCAAAGCATTAGATGTCATCATTATTGCTAAAACAATTATTGCTGCTATCTTCTTCATAACCTCGTCTCCTAAAATCTCAAATATTCCCTGATATAGTTTTTATGTTATATCCGTTATTGCTCTCTCAAACTATTAACATTATAGCATTAATGTTATAACTATGCAATAGAAAAATTGCACAAACTTACAATTTTTTTTAAGGATTTTAATATTATTCATATAAAAAATACACAAAACACTCACCCGTGCACAAGCACATATGAATATTTTGTGTATTGTATTAATAAATTATTAATTTTATGTGAACAGTTTTTTCGATTTAATATCTGTTATCTGTAGGCAAGTTTGCAAATTTTTAAAGGATTAATACCTTCTGCACCATATGCAACAGGCTCTGCCCTGCCCTCAACATAATCGGCAAAGTTTTTAAGCATAATGTTGTAAGGCTTTTTTTCAGGAGCAAAATACAGCTCCTCCACACTTCCTTTTATTTCAGAATCATTATTAACATTTGCCCTTTTCATATAGTCAATTGTATTTTCATACTTCCATAGCTTAACATCATTACCTTGGACAAGTATTCTTCCCTCTGTTCCTGAAATTTCAATAACATCTTTAGCCATAGGCTCACCTGTTGAAATAATAAACACACCTGACTTGTCCTTATATTTCATTAAAATTGAAGCCTCATCGTCTACATCAAAGTCATTATATTTGCCATAGCACACATTTGACATAATTTTGTCAGGCATACCAAAATACCAGCACCATAAATCAAGTATATGCTGTCCCTGATTAATAAGAGCACCTCCGCCCTCACCTTCCCACGTACTGCGCCAGCCTGCCGAATTGTGATAATTCTGTGTTCTGAAATTTTTACAACTTTTAAAAAGAATACGCTTTACACTGCCTAATTCACCTTTATCAAGAGTTTCCTTTATCCATTTATATAAAGGCTGCACTCTGCAATTAAACATCATTGCAAAAGGCACGTTATTAAGCTTTGCAGCCTTATTCATTTTTTCAACTTCCTTTAAATTTATGCCGGAAGGTTTATCACAGAGAACTGCTATATTTTTTTCAAATGCTGACATTGCAATTTCAGGATGACTTTTATGAGGTGTTGCTATAACAATTGCATCAAATTCAATGCAATTGTTAAAAAGAGTGTCGCAATCAGGATATATCTTAACTCCTATAAGATTCTTTTCAGCCCACCTTATATTTTCGGCAGACCTTGCCACCACAGCAGCAAGTTCCATATTATCAATTTCGTTGTTGTAAATCATTTCAGCATATTTTCTGCCCTGCTGACCTAAGCCTGCTATTGCTGTCCTTATCATAAAAGCCTCCTGAAAAATATGAATTTACATTACTAAATTACGCCAATGCTCCCCATTTAATAAAAAGATTCGATAACTTATCCATTACAAATCAAAAGCAAGCTTTCATCAATTATTATAGCTCTTAATCAAATAATAATCTCCTGCACAACTTTTGGCACAAGCCTCAAAAGTCAAAATCAATGATTTAAAATATACTATATCTATATCTTCATCACTCATTTTTTCATACAAATCAGCAGCTTCCTTCAAAATATCACAACCGGCAAACAAAATATCATCGTCACGTCCGGCAAAGTCGGGAGGTGTAAGCTTTGATACATTTTCTCTGATTTCCTCAGCCGCCTTTCTTATTCTTTCTGCGCCCTGCTTTTTGTTTGCATCGGAACTTATTCCTTCCGCAAGCGCTTCATCAAGAATAGCACCAACCTTTTTCTGATAAGCTCTTACTTCCTTTGTCTGCTCATCATTAAGATCATCGTAATCCCAATCATAAGCCTTATTGTAATCCATAAAATCATCTGAGGAATCCTCAATAACAACATCTAAATCGCTAAGTCCGTCAACAAAAGCCAAAAATTCTTCATCAATATATTCTTCACCTTTTTTGCCTGATTTGATTATATCTCTGATTTTAGTAAATAATTCAGTTGAATTTTTTGCAGTATTTCTTATTGCTTCAAGAATATCCTTATTATACTTATTTTCGGTTATCTCTTTTGTTTTGGCTATAGCTGAATTATTATACTTTATAAGACGGTCATAATCCATATTTTCATAATCAACATCGCCATTTACATAAACACATTCAAACATATGATCCATATAAGCATAAGCAAAAGCAACAGCTATGTTTAAATCTATATAAAACTTTATATCCTCAGTAAGTTCAGTTGCAGTATTGTTATTGCTTACAGATGTTTCAGCATTTTCCTCTGACGTTTCACTTGAAAGAACCACTGTCTTTGTTTCACTGTCCCACTCTACTTCAAGGCCTGTTGCCTCACCTACAGCTCTTAATGGCAGCATCATTGAGCCGTTTATAATTTGCCCGGGCACATCAAGGGGATATGCACTTCCCCCTACAGTAAGCTGTGGCGCATTTGCAGTAACCTTAACAATAGTAAGGTCTTTAACAAATGTAGCAGTTTTAGTATCACCGTCCCAACCAATTTCATAACCCAGCTTTTCAAATACACCTCTTAAAGGTATAAGAGTTCTGCCCTCAACAATAACAGGACTTTGTGCAGCAAACTCAACATTTTCACCATCTAAATTAACACTTATATCCCCTGCATATACACTTTGACAAAGCATAAGTACAGCAAGGACAGAAGAAATATATTTTTTCATACTTAAGCCTCCCTATTCAAAGAAACTTGAATTATAATAATCCCCGGCACAGGTCTTTGCACAGCTGTCAAAAGTCATTAACAATGTCAATACATATACAGTTTCACCACTGTCATCTGTTTTATTTAATTCAGCAGCTTCCTTTGCAAGCTTAAGACCTTCAATAAGTATCTGATGGTCAACTTTGCATCTGTCAGGAGGATTAATATAAGAAATTTCCTTTTCAATAACATCAATAGAATCAGCAAACTTCTCGTCATAATCAACCTTTTCTCTCTTTCTTAAATTAGACTCAAATTTAAGATTTTCATTAAGCAAATCTCCTATATGTTCCTGATACTCTTTAACTTCCTTTTTTTCTTCCTCACTAAGGTCATCATAACTCCAATTCCATTCTGAACCCAAAACACTTTTCCCATATGACTCAGCATTGTTATTTGTAGCCGTTTCAAGAGTTCCTATTGAAGCATTATATTCATTAACTGCCCTATAAATCTTAGGGTCGAAACTATGTCCATTGCCTGTTTGAAAAGCTTTAAGAAAAGCATTATAAACTTTATCCGCCTTTTCAACCGTTGCTCTGAAGGCAGTTAACAGCTCATTATTTACCTTTGTATTTCTGATTTTCTTTACTCTTTCAAGAACGGCAGAATTAACCTCTATTGCCTCTTTAAGGTCCTCTATTACCTGTTCATCATCGGATTTTTTTGTAATTGAGTTAATCAAATCGTTATATTCGGATATAACATTCATATACATTACACTGAAAATCGCAGTTTCACTATAAAGCACATAATTTTCTGCCGCACTTTTTTCTTCATTTGTAAGGTCAAGCTTAACGGGAGTCTTTTTAGCCTCTGTAGTTTCTTCTGTAGTTGTTTCTGTTACATCTGTCTTAGGTGTAACAGTCGCCTTACCGCTTTCACTGTCAAACTTAAATTCAACATCTTCACTTCCGGCATCAACAACTTCACTCTTTAAATCAACGGTTTTGGTGTTGCTATCCCAATCCACTTCAAGACCCGCCGCCTCTCCTATTGCTCTTAAAGGCAGCATCATTGAACCGTTTATAATTTGAGCAGGCACATCTAATGTCTTAACCTCTCCGTTTACCGTAAATTCAGGTGAGTTTACCGTTACATTGACAACTGTATCACTCTTTACAAAGGATGCCGTTTTTGTTTCACTCTCCCATGTAATTTCGTAGCCAAGCTTTTCAAACACACCTCTTAAAGGTATGAGAGTCCTTCCCTCTACTATGACAGGACTTTGTGCGGCAAACTCCACACTTTCACCGTCTAAATTAACACTAATATCAGATGCAAAAGCACTTTGGCAAAGCATAAGTACCACCATTGAAACTGCAATAAATTTTTTCATATTTTTCGCCCCTTTTTAATTAAATAAATTTATTTTCTATATCCTCTGCAATATCCGTATCAGATTCACTGTCATATTCCTCAACATACTTGCAAGTATAGTTATCCTCCAATATATCCTTAAAAATAACTTCAAATGTATAAAGAGAATATTCAAATCTGATAAATTCAACACTTATCTCATCATCCTTGTATGCATCCTTTATATTCTCTCCTGCCTGTTCAAGAAGATCACAGCCCATAAGCATCATTTCTCTGTCAAGAACACAAATATCAGGTGTGTCTGTTGAATTTAATTTATCTCTAATTTCATTTACAGCCTTTGTAAACTTTTCAGGATGCTGCTTTGCATCAGATACATTCTCAAGAAACTTTGTTGCCTTGTCAGCCACCTTGCCTATTTCCTCATTATAGCTTTCTCCGGCTGCCTTCTCAGTCTTACTAAGCTTATCTATATTAGGTGCATTGTATTTTGAACTCTTGGCAATTTCCCATGCATCCTCATAAGCCTTGCTCATACTTGCTGCAAATGATGAAAGAGCTGAATTCATTCTGTTTACTGTTTCCTGTGACTTCACCTCATACTGCTCATCTGTAAGATCATCATACATATCTGTTAAGTAAAGATTTTTAAGGAATTTATAGTCGTCAATATTAGCATCTATAAAATCCACAAATTTTTTGACCGTTCTTTCATCCATTTCACTTGTTTCAATCTCAGAAGCAACCTTTTTATATCTTTCACATTCGGTTATTGCCTGATTAACAGCTTCTTCTATTTCCTCATCAGAATCCGAATATTCCATAGCATTGGCAGCTACAGCCATATTATAGCTGTCATTATATGCAAAGCTTGATACCAAAGCATCTAAAGAATAGAATGTAACAAAGCATCTTGCTGACATTTGAACAATCTTTAATTCACTTTCAGGCACGCCATTTATTAATTTCTCCTCAGTCGTGGTTTCAGTTGCTTTTTCAGTTGTAACCTCTGCTGTGGTTTCTTCTGTTGTCTGCTCTGCACCGGCTGATGATAAGCTTACCGTCTTGGATTCTCCATCCCAGCCTACCTCAAGCCCTGCTGCCTCACCTACTGCTCTTAAAGGCAGCATCATTGAGCCATTTATAATCTGTGCAGGTACATCAAGCTCATATACCATATCATCATCAACAACAAATGTATTTGAATTAACGGTAATTTTAACCTTTTTGCTTTCATTTACAAACTCAGCACTTTTTGTTGCCCCATCCCAAGTAATTTCATATCCGAGTTTTTCAAACACACCTCTTAAAGGTATAAGAGTTCTGCCATCTACTATAACCGGCTGCTGATTTGAAAATTCAACATCCGCCCCGTTTAACTTAACACTTATTGTCGATGCAAAAGCATTTCCCCCAAACATAAGTACTGCCATTGTTACTGCCAAAAATTTCTTCATACTCTAACGCCCCCTATATTTGTATTATAAACAACTTATTATAACCTTATTGTCGTTTTATGTCAATGAACATTCATAAAATGCTCGTTTTTTACGTAAACTGTTCATTTTTTTATCTTACAACAACATTACTGTCTCCAAGCAAAGACTTAAGCTCACCTATCAGGCTGTCGCTTACTGTTACATAATTATCTGAATTTGCATTAAATCTCTGCTTGGTTCTTTCAACATAAATAATAACCTTGCTGTTACCCTTATGCTTTGATGTAATTGCTGTTATTTCACCAATTTCAATATTTTTATCATTTGGAATCTTAAGCCAAAGAGTTTTTGTAACCTCATCAAGCTGTTCAAATGTTTTTATTTCCTCACATATTACCTTTGAAGGCTGATCCTCTGCAATGGTTGCCTTTCCCGAAACCACAATTACAGCCTCCTCTTTAAGCATATATGAGAATTTGTTATATGTATCGGGAAAAACAATAACCTCAAGAGATCCAAACATATCCTCAATGGTAACAAAGGCCATTACCTTGCTGTTTTTGGTGAAATGAAGTGTAACAGAATTTATAAAGCCTGCTACTCTTACACTTTCCTTATCCTTTACCTTTTCGGGATTTTTAAAGTCTTCTGCCTCTGATGGAAAATCAGTTGAAATCCTGCTTATAAATTTTTTAAGCTTATACCAATAATTGTCAAGAGGATTGCCGCTTACATAAACACCTAAAATATCTTTTTCCTGTGAAAGCTTATATTTATCGGGAAATTCATCCATTACAGGCAGCTCATCCTTAAACTTTTCCTCAGCAGAAGTCTCCTCCGACATACCAAAAAGATCAATTTGCCCTGCAATATTATTTTTTGCATTATTTTTGACACCTTCGTAAAGAGAAAGATATACATTCATATATTGCGACCTTTTTCCGCCAAGAGAATCAAAAGCTCCGCAAAGTATAAGGTTTTCAATAGCTCTTGAATTTATACTTTCATACATTCTGTTTATAAAATCAGTAAGAGAAACAAATACACCATTTCTGTTTCTTTCCTCAACAATATCATTTATTACCTGTCTGCCAACAGACTTAACTGCTGAAAGACAGTAAAGTATACCCTCATCACAGGTGGAAAAATTACCGTATCCTTTGTTAATATCAGGGGGAAGCACTTTAATATCCATTTGTTTACAGCTTCCTATATAACCTGTCACCTTATCCGGGTTGCCTATTACACTTGTCATAAGTGCCGCCATAAACTCAACAGGATAATGACACTTAAGCCATGCTGTCTGATATGCAACAACAGCATAGGCAGCAGCGTGGGACTTATTAAAGGCATACTTTGCAAAGTCTGTCATTTCATCAAATATTTCATTTGCTATATCAGGTGAAATTCCCTTTGCAACACAGCCGGGAACGCCGTCGCCGCCATTTATAAACTTTTCTCTTTCCTTAGCCATAACATCTGTTTTTTTCTTTGACATAGCTCGGCGTACCATATCGCTTCTACCAAGGGAATAGCCGGCAAGGTCACGAACTATCTGCATAACCTGTTCCTGATATACAATGCAGCCGTAGGTATCCTTTAATATAGGCTCAAGAAGGGGATGTTTATATGTTACATTATTTTTATCTCTCTTGCCCTTTATATACTGAGGTATAAAGTCCATAGGACCGGGACGGTAAAGAGAAATTCCCGCAATAATATCCTCAATACTGTCAGGCTTTAATTCCTTCATAAATGAAGTCATACCTGCACTTTCAAGCTGAAACACACCGTCTGTTTTGCCGCTTGATATAAGGTCAAAGACCTCTCTGTCATTATAATCTATATTATGAGGATTATATTCCTTATGATATTTTCTGTTTATTTCCTTAAAAGCATTCTGAATAACCGTAAGAGTTCTTAAGCCTAAAAAATCCATCTTTAAAAGACCCAGCTCCTCACAGGTAGTCATAATATACTGTGTGGTTACAGAATTATCCTTTACGTTAAGATTAAGAGGGACATAGTCCATTACGGGCTTATCTGCAATAATAACACCTGCCGCATGAGTTGAGGTATGCCTTGGAAGTCCCTCAAGCTTCATACTCATATCTATTACTCTCTTAACCTGGGGTTCGTTTTCATATATATTTTTAAGCTCCGGATTTTTCTCAAGAGCCTTTTCTATTGTTATATGAAGGTCATTGGGAATCATTTTGGCGATTCTGTCACCCTCCGAATAAGGCAAATCAAGAGCACGTGTAACATCTCTTATGGCATTTTTTGCCGCCATTGTACCAAATGTTATAATCTGTGACACCTGAGGAGCACCATACTTTCTTATAACATAGTCAATAACCTCCGGCCGTCTTTCATAACAAAAGTCAATATCTATATCAGGCATTGTAACTCTTTCAGGGTTCAAAAATCTTTCAAAAATAAGATTAAATTTAAGAGGGTCGATGTCTGTAATTTTAAGAGCGTAGGCAACGATAGAGCCTGCTGCCGAACCTCGTCCCGGTCCCACGGCAATATCATTATCCTTTGCATACTTTATAAAATCCCATACTATCAGGAAATATTCAATAAAACCCATTGATGAGATGGTCTCAAGCTCATAATCCAGTCTTTCTCTAAGCTCAGGTGTAATTTCTCCGTATCTTTCTTCAACACCATTTTCACAAAGCTCCTTTAAATAGCTGAATGGAGTGTAACCATCAGGCACATCAAATTTTGGCAGCTTATATTTATTAAATTCAAAATCCACATTACACTTTTCCGCAATTTTAACAGTGTTTTCACAAGCCTCCCTTGCATAAGGAAAAAGGGAATACATTTCTTCAGGAGATTTAAGATAAAACTGACCTCCCTCATATCGCATTCTGTTAGGAGTATTTACGGTAACACCTGTCTGAATACAAAGAAGAATATCATGTGCTTCTGCGTCCTCTGACCTTATGTAATGAGAATCATTAGTAGCAACAAGAGGAATGCCTGTTTCATCGTGAATACGCATAAGAGCCTGATTAACCTGCTTCTGTTCAGCCATACCATGGTCCTGAAGCTCCAAATAAAAGTCCTCGCCAAACAAATCTCTGTATTTAAGGGCCATTTCCTTAGCCTTGTCATATCCGACTCTTAAAACTGTCCTTGCAACAGGACCTGCAAGGCAGGCACTAAGGGCAATAATACCCTCATGATACTTTTTCAAAAGTTCAAAATCTATTCTTGGCTTTTTATAAAAACCCTCAGTAAAGCCATAAGACACCATTTTAATAAGATTTTCATAGCCAAGCTGATTTTTGGCAAGAAGTACAAGGTGATAGTAAAAATTATCGTCCCTTGCCTCCTTATCAAAACGTGATTTTGATGCAACATAAGCCTCACAGCCTATAACAGGCTTTATACCCTCTGCCTTGCAGGCTTTGTAAAAATCTATACAGCCATACATTACACCGTGATCTGTTATTGCAAGAGAATCCATACCAAGCTCCTTGCACCTTTTAACAAGCTCCTTTATTTTGGCAGAGCCGTCAAGGAGGCTAAATTCCGTATGGACATGCAAATGTGTAAATTTTAACTCATTATCCATAAAAACTTTCCTTTTCTAATCAAATTATTACTTTTTAATATTGTAATCATCGCATTCTTCCCTTAGCAGACAATTTTCACAATCAGGCTTTCTTGCCTTACATATACTTCTGCCGTGGGCAATAATCTGTGTGTTATATCTTCCCCAATGATCCTCGGGAAAAATCTTCATAAGCTCAAACTCAATTTTAACAGGGTCATCACAATTTACAAAACCAAGCTTATTACTTATTCTCTTAACATGAGTATCCACAACTATACTTGGAATATGAAAAATATGTGTTCTTACAACATTTGCAGTCTTTCTGCCCACACCGGCAAGAGCCTTAAGCCTGTCTATATCTGAAGGCAGCTCACCCCTATATTCCTCTATGAGTTGATTTGCCGCGGCAATTATATTTTTAGCCTTGTTGTGATAAAAGCCTGTGGAATGTATATCTTTTTCAAGCTCCTTTAAATCCGCCTCAGCAAAAGCTTCAAGACTTGTATATTTCTTAAAAAGCTGATCCGTCACCATATTAACCCTGTCATCAGTACACTGAGCAGAAAGCATAGTGGCGATAAGCAGTTCATAAGGTTTTGTATAATGTAAATAGCACTTATCCTCTGTAGGATAAATACTGTCGAGAAGTGAAAGTACATTTTCAACCTTTGACTTCATTTTTTTTGAAATCCTTGCCATAATATACCTCCGTATAAAAAAAATTTCGGTAATTTAATTATAGTTGACTTGACAACGGCTGTCAATAATGAGATAATTATAAAAATGTAATATTTTTAATTTAATGTAACGAAAGGAGGACAAGCTCAATGACTTGGGGCGACTGGACTATATTAATTGTTGCTATTATTGCAGTTATTGCAGGCATACTCATTTTTCTTAACAAAAAAGCTTATAAGAGAATGAATGAGCAAAATGAAATGATTGAACAGCATAAAATGCTGCAAACTGCTTATATTATAAACAAAACAAGAGATAGAATGTCAAATATAAAATCACTGCCTAAGATGGTTACCGAAAGTGTGCCTAAATGGAGCAAGTATATGAAAATGTATTTTGTTAAGGTTAAAATCGGTCCCCAGATTCTTACACTTATTACAGACAAGAGAGTTTATAACGCACTTCCTGTAAACAAGTCTGTCAAGATTGAAATTGCCGGTCTTTATATTGTAAATATGATAGGTATGAAGACTCCCGAACAGCTTAAGGAAATTGAAAAAGCTAAGAAGGAAAAGGCTAAGGCAGATAAAAAGGCTGCTAAAGCAGAAAAGAAAAAGAAGTAATTAAAAATTTAGTCTTTTCATATAATTTACCTATAAAACACAGGGAGTTATTATGAAAAGACTATTTTTATTTTTATGTATTCTTATTTTAACAGGCTGTACAAGAAGCCAAAATTCCTACCCTACAATACAGGATAAGCTAATGGCAATGGAAAGCTATTCAGCAGACTGTAAAATTACATACATATCAAATAAGGGCGAAACTGTCTATGAAACCGGTCACAAGGCAGTACGTGACGGACGTTACAGAATAGAAACCTCAAAGCCCGATGAATACAAGGACAACGTTGTTATGTACGACGGCAAAATGGTATGGCACTACAATCCAAATCTAAAAGATAACAAAATAAGCATAAATCCTCAAGACAAGGCATCAAGACGTGAAATACTTTTATTCAGCTTTATTGAAAACTATGTAAAAAGCAAGGATGTGGGAGTTGAAACAGCAAGCCTTGACGAAAGCCGCTGTACAGTCCTTGAGGCGAAAATCGCGGGAGGAAATAAGCTCCTTTCTACTGAAAAGCTGTGGGTAGACAATGAAAGCCAAAACCCCGTACAGCTTGTAATATATGATGAAAATAATAAAGAAAGAATAGTTGCAGAATTCAGTAATTTCGTTTATAATTGTAATTTAGATGAAAAGGACTTTCAAATCAACAAATAGGAGTATGATTATTAATGTATGAATACCACAGACTGCTGGCAGAAATAAATCTTGACGCCATAGGAAACAATATAAGAGAAATAAAAAAGAGAATTAAGGCAGAAACACAGCTCCTTGCCGTTGTTAAGGCAGATGCTTACGGTCACGGTGCAGAAGAAGTTGCAAAGGTATGCCTTTATAATGGTGCAGACCAACTTGCAGTTGCAACCTGTGATGAAGGTGTGCAGATAAGACAGTGGAGTATTCAGGTACCTGTTCTTATTTTGGGAAATACTGTTGAAGGACAGCTTGAAACAGTTGTAAACTACAATCTTACACAGGCTGTATTCAGATATGAAACAGCAAAGCTTATGTCTGATATAGCAGTAAGACTTAACAAAACCGCTCTTGTACATATAAAGGTTGACACAGGTATGAGCAGAATAGGTTTTCTGCCTACCGATGAAAGCATTGACGAAATTGAAAGGATTTTTGCCCTTCCCAATTTAAAAGTAACAGGTATTTTCACTCACTTTGCAACTGCCGATGAAAAAGACAAAACCTTTACAAATGTGCAGTATAAAAAATTTAGATTTGTAACCGATAAATTGCAGAAAATGGGTTATAAAGGCTTTATAAGACATTGTTCCAACAGCGGTGCAATACTTGATATGCCTGAGCTTCAGCTTGATATGGTAAGAGCCGGCATAATTATATACGGTATGTACCCAAGTAATGAGGTAAGCCACCCTATTAACCTTATTCCCGCAATGAGTCTTAAATCTCAAATAAGCTATGTCAAATATCTTGAAGAAAATGTAAGTGTAGGCTATGGAAGAACATACTTTACAACAAAAAAAACTAAGGTTGCAACCGTTCCCATAGGCTATGCCGACGGATATTCAAGAGCATTTTCAAATAAGGCAAGAGTTATTGTAAATGGTCACTATGCCCCTGTTATAGGCAATGTATGTATGGATCAGATGATGATTAATGTATCCGAAATACCCAATGTCAATGAAGGTGACAGTGTTATAATTATGGGAAGTGACGGTAAAAACACAGTTTCTCCGGAGGAGCTTGCTGCTGTTTCCGGCACTATTAATTATGAAATTGTCTGTAATGTAGGCAAGAGAGTGCCAAGAGTATATATAAAAAATGGTGAAATTATAAATACAAAAAAAGGCAACTAATGTTTAAAATAAAATATATTGAGCATACTATCACATAAGAAGAATTTTACCAAATAAGGTGTGATATTATGATTGTTAAAAGAGGAGATATTTTTTACGCCGACCTTAGTCCCGTTATAGGTTCTGAGCAAGGCGGCATAAGACCTGTACTTATAATTCAAAATGATGTGGGAAACAGATATTCTCCTACTGTTATTTGTGCGGCAATTACCTCGCAAATAAACAAAGCAAAGCTGCCTACCCATATTGAAGTAGACAGCCATCACTATTCACTGACCAAGGATTCGGTTATACTCCTTGAGCAGTTAAGAACTATTGATAAACGCAGACTAAGGGAAAAAATAGGCTTTCTTGATGATCCTATGATGGATAAAGTCAACAAAGGACTTGTAATAAGCCTGGGTCTGCAATAAATATTACATAAGGAGCTTTTTGTTTAAAGCTCCTTTTTGTTTTAATCATTATACTCCTCTTTTATTTCCTCATAAAAACCTGCATACACAGTATAAAAATAAGGTATAGTATAAATTCCCGCAATTCCCAAAGTAAACACACTGATAAACTCCCAGCCAATAAATGTAAGGTCAAGCTTAAAAAGCTCCCACTTATGACCCTTCATCATTTTCCAGCTTTTAAATAATACCCTGAAAGCATTTATATTTCTGTCATCATACATAATATAATTAATAAGCCTGAAGCCATAAGAAAATATATAGGCAGGTATGGACAGTATCCATATAGCAATTATGGCAATAAGTGTTCCTGTAAAAATCTGAGCTTCACTTACATTTTTGCTTACACCGACAAATACAGCAATCAACATAGGTATAATAACAATCAATGCTGCCGCAAAAACAAATATTCCCACAAAAAAAGCAGCAAGAATTCTTGCACATATAGTCCAAAAACCTCTTATACCAAAACCGGAAAAAATATTACTGTATTTATTTTCCTCTTCCCTGTAAATTTTAAGGGTGTACCAACTAAAACCAATAAGTAAAACAGAAAACAAAATTTGAATAACTATATTTAAAACATTGTTGCTTATATTTGCACCCAGAATAAGCATAACCCCAAAGGGATTATTAACTGCCGGGTTACTCATTGCTGCTCCCATAATCATTGGAATGACAACAGAAATAACAGCAAGAATAATAATACCAAGCATAACTCCATACATAATAAGTGTGGCAAGATAGGGATTTGAACTGCTGCTTCTAAGCCTTGCCTTAGCATTTGTTTTAATTAAAACTCGTCTTTCCTTGTGTGTCATAAAAACACCCCCTTTTTTCTTATATGCTAATTATAGCATAAAGAAGGGATTCTTTAAATAAAAACTTGTAAATTTTATAATAAATCAGCTAAAAAAAGGGTTATATAATATTGGATATGGTTATAAAAATCACACCAAATATTTTTTTATAAAAAACAAACATAAACTCCGCTTTATATCAAAATTAAAGTATCCAAATCCGATTTTAATAGTAGAAGCTTATGCTGACACTAATTTTACAGCATTTTTATTATATTAAAAAAACTAATTTAGATTTTTCAGAAAATGTTTTTTCAACCACACCGTTGACAAAAAGACAAGGTATTACACTTTTAAGATATGTTCTATGTGAGGTATTTTTTTGTGATATTTGCTTTGTCTCGGCACAAAAACATTTATTTCCGCACGCTCCCCATAAACTGATTTTAAACAAATTTGTATGAGTGATTTAGCAAGTAGTATCTGCATTATTTGTATCATCGGTAAAGCATACACTATCCGATTTTTTGTTGTCAAATCATTGCCAAGACAACGAACATATTATAAACTATTTTGTTCTAAAACGCAAGCACTATACTTTAATTACTTGAACCGCGAAGAATATAAAACGTATCTCCGTCACCAACTGAAAACGATTTAATTATGCTCATATTTAATCATCAAATTTATTTTTTTCCAAACACAAACAAATACTCGTGAGCAATAAGCAAAAAGTTATATTTCACACTATTTGTTTTCCAATAACCCGTAGCCTTACAATTATGCTGTTCTTTAATAATTAACTCTTTTAACTTAAATCCTGCGTCTTGAAATATCTTCATAACATCAAAGGACATTGGAATCATACAACCTTTTTGACGGGTATCGCCCATAAGAACAGCACAAAACTTATCTTTTTTCAAAACTCGGTAGCTTTCATCAGCTACCTTTTTCATTTCTTCAAGAAAATCTTTCACTTTCAAACGTGATAAATCTTCCTCAACATCCTCGCTATACTTGATAATATCAGCATAGGGCGGATGAGTACAGATAAGGTCGATACTGCTGTCGGGAATAAAATTGAGATTGCGAGCATCGCCTTTATGAATGTATACCTTGCCGTTTGCACCTTCGTGCTCAAAATCAATTTTTTCTCTGCAACGGTCAAGTGCAACATCATTAACATCAACACCGATAATATTACGGTTAAGCAGCTTTGCTTCTACAAGCGTAGTTCCACCACCTGCAAATTGGTCAAGAACTAAATCGTTTTCTTGAGAATATCTGAGCAGAATGTTCCGAGGTATATACGGCGACCAATTTCCACGCCATTTTGCATCGTGAGTTGCCCAATCCCCACGCTTTGGAAACGACCAATGCGTAGTCATTTCAAGTTCAAAATCATCAGGTTCCCATTTGGTAATCTTCTTTGCTATTATTTAAAAACCTCTGTAATTATGCCATTTTCCATATCATTGATATTATAAATGTGCTCCATAACATCAAAAGTTTCTTCGAGATTATGACGAGCACTTATCCAACCTTTACCGTCTGTAAACCAAACAAACGTAACACCGTCTATGGTGTTAACCTCTTGCGCTATTTGTTTATAGCTTCGAGCGGTTTCATTTAATTTTGAGCCACCGCTTGTATAGCAATTTGTTTCGATGACATAAAGTTGATTATCAGTTTTAACGACGAAATCAAAACGCTTTTCCATTTTACCTTGATTTGAAATTGCAGATAAATCAATACCCCATTTTTCTGTAATTTGATGGATATACATTTCTTTAAAATAGGTTTAGTCTTTGATAAATCCGGCTTTTTTGATGAAACTCTCTACCAAGTTTTCCATTAAATGTCCGCCACGATTTTTGCGACCGTTAGAGTCTAACCCTGTTTCAACTCCTGTTGCATAATCTACAATATTATTGATAATATGGTTTTCCATTAAATCAAAAAGTCCTGTTTTACGCATAAAAATTTCATACTGTTCAATAGAGAGATTCGGTTTCTTAAAGTTATATGTAAACTCTCCGTCACCATCAACAGCATATATCTCATTTGCTCTTACAGCTAAAAGCAGTGGGATACATTTTAAGACTTCAGGATATTTATCTACAAGTGTTTCAAAATCCTTTTCAATACTCTTTGAGCCAATCAAAGAATTCAAAATATTTAACTCAATTTTAATCGTATCAACATTTCCGTAAACTTTCTCAAAATCAACATAATAACCATAATCCGCTATGCTATCTCTAAAACCCGATAACCAATTATTAAAATTTCTCGTCATTTTTGTCTCTCCTTAAAAATTTGAAATAAGCAGTTCCTTAATTTTACCTCTTGCTTCGCTGTTGCAGTTAATCATACGATTAGCTTCAACTCTTTTGATTTTATGTGAAGAATAGATATTATCAAAGAAATCATCATCTGTATTTGAATTTTTCGGATCGGAGTTGCTGACAACAACCTTTGCACCTTTTCTGTGCATAAGTTCAACAAAATTTGCAAGC
>DBGCRA010000123.1:0-4007 GCA_048359195.1 Candidatus Gallispira sp. | reverse complement strand
TATGCTTTAGCACTCTGAAAAGGGTGCTTTTTTAGTGCAATGTAAGATTGTTAATTGGGGTATGCGTTTGCGGATGCATACTTGAAAAGGCAGTTTAAAATAGCTGTATTTTTTATTTTTAGAAACGTACCCTAATAACCTTTGGGCTTGGGGTCTTTATAGAAATAGTATAAGAGAGGTGATGCTTATGATTTGCTAAGACAATAAGGTTTTTGATACGTATACAGCCTTTGTCAAGAGAATAAAACGTATACAAATAATAAAATTTAACATTTAGTGGTAATAGGAGTAGATGTCACAGTCTGCTCCTATTTTTATACAAAAATACAAGGAGGTATAACTTTGAAAAAAGAAGATTTAATTGCTAAAGGCTTGTCAGAGGAACAGGCTGAGGCTGTATTAGAGATTTACAATACAGAGATTAAGGAATATGTCCCTAAGGCTGATTATGATAGTGCGAACAGAGATAATAACGCTCTTAAGGATATTATTAAGGACAGAGATAAGCAGCTTACAACTCTTAAAAAATCTGTTGGAGATAATGAGGAGCTTAAAAAGCAAATTGAAACATTGCAGAATGAAAATAAGGATGCTGCTGAAAAACACAATGCAGAAGTGAGAAGCCTTAAGATTGACAATGCTGTAGAAACAGCTCTTATTACAAGCAGAGCTAAGACCTCAAAGGCTGTAAGAGCTTTACTTGATATGGATAAGATTGACATTGACAAGGCAGGAAATGTTACAGGCATTGAAGATCAGATTAAAGCACTTGTTGAAGGTGAGGATACAAAGTATCTTTTTGAAAGTGCACCTGCATTAAAGGGTACGCAGCTCGGCTATGGTGTCGATGATAAACCAAAAGATGTAAATGATATAAACGATATGAACTACACGGAATTGTGTGCATATATAGAAGCTAATCCTGATGCAAAGATTTAAAGGAGGAATAAAAAAATGGCTAAATTTGATTCAAAAACATTTAATCCACAGGCTTTTGGTCACTATGTGGAAAGAATACCACAGCTTAAGAAGAATGAGCTTATTAAGAGTGGTGCATTAAAGGGAAACAGTGAAATTAAGACAGCGTTCAGCTCACAGACAGGTACAGCATATGCCATATTGCCTATGTACGGTCTTTTGGACGGCGATGTGCTTAATTATGATGGTCAGACTGATATTACCGCTACAGGTACTACTACATACGAAAGAGGTGTTGTAGTTGTTGGCAGGGCTAAGGCTTGGACTGAAATGGACTTTTCGGAGGACATTACAGGCGGTGCAGGCTTTATGGATAATGTTGCTAATCAGGTATCAGCGTATTTTGATGAGGTTGACCAGGATACATTACTGGCTATTCTTGAAGGCATTTTTAATATGACAGGTACTGAAAATGAGGTGTTTGTTAATAATCACACAACAGACGTAACTGCTGAGGGTGATGGTGCAGTTGGTCAAACTACATTAAATAAAGCAATTCAGAAGGCAGGTGGAGATAACAAGAGTAATTTTAAGATTGCTATTATGCACTCAGCAGTTGCTACACATCTTGAAAATCTTAATCTCCTTGAATATCTCAAGTATACAGACGCTAACGGTATTCAGAGAGACTTAACAATTGGTACTTGGAACGGTCGTACAGTTATTATTGATGATAGTATGCCTGTTGCTGATGGTGATGATGGTTCTGTTGTGTACACTACATATGTTTTAGGTGACGGTGCTTTTGACTATGAAAATATCGGTGCAAAAGTGCCTTATGAAATGGACAGAAATCCTGCTGTAAACGGTGGTCAGGATACTCTCTATGTAAGACAGAGAAAGTGTTACGCTCCTTTTGGCATAAGCTATTTAAAGACAAATCAGGCAACATTGTCACCTACCAATGACGAGCTTAAGGACGGTACAAACTGGTCACTTGTAAATGACGGCAGTGCTGCGCCTAAATATATTAATCACAAGGCTATTCCTATTGCAAGAATTATTTCTAAGGCTTAATTGGGGGTGTTTATATGAGTTATACAGTTACCAACAAGGCAGGCGGACATAAAAAGATTTGGTCTGTTAAAGAAGGTAAGGTGCTTCTTACTTTTGATAAGGACAATAAGGCAGTAGTTGAGAGTAAGGCTGTAGCTGATAAGCTAAAAAAACTGGGCTATGCAGTTGCAGAAAATAAGGCTGAGGGTGATGTTAATGACAATTGACAGCAAAGACGTAGTCGAGAGATTAAGCACTCTCGGCTACAATCTTAATGAAGGGGATATTGTTACGTTGCAGTTGGCCATAAATGGAGTGGAACAGTATATTAAGAATTTTTGCAATATAAGTGAAATCCCTGAGGAGCTTTATTATGTTGCTGTGGATATGACGGCAGGTACGTTGCTTAAGACTAAGCAGAGCATTGGTATTAATGTATCTGAAAGTATTGATTTTAGTAATACGGGAATAAGCAGTATTAAAGAAGGTGATGTTACCGTTAATTTTAGTACAGGGGACAGTAACAGTACGGTGAATTTGTTTAGTGCTCTTTTAAAAAGGCTTTGTAACAGAGATGCGGAGCTTTTAGCTTTTAGAAAGCTGAGGTGGTAATATGCTAAAAGATAAGCTCAGTAAAACTATACAAAAGCTATGGACTAGCAGGTGTGATATTATAAATTATACCAGTACTACTGATGATAATGGTATTACTGCCACCGCAAAAACAGTTATAGCTGAAAATGTGCCTTGCAGGATATCATACAACACAGATAATGCAGGTGTGCAGACTAATACCACTGATAATATATCACAGCAGATTAAGTTGTTTATATCTTGTGATATTAAAGTTAAGCCCGGAAGTGAAATCATTGTTACTTCTAAAAACGGTACTGTTAAACATTATATATCCTCAGGCACACCTGCGGAGTATACGGCTCATCAGGAAATTGTACTTGTCGATAAGGATGTGTATGCTTAATGGGTGTTGAGTTTCAGGAATTAAGAAAACTTGAAAAGGCAATAGAAACTATAGGCGCAACAAGAGATGATGTCATAAGCAGTATAGCTAAGAGGCTTGCAGCAGAATTATTAAAAATGGTTGTAAAACGTACACTCGCTGGCGATGGCAATTACTATGTGCAGTTTTCAAGGTACTATGAAGCTAATACAGGCAAAACAGGTAAAGCAAGATACATTAAAAACAAAAGCGGTAAAAATAAAGGCAAAGTAAAATTTACAGCTACGAAGATAACGGGAGGCACTTTAAGGCGCGGATGGACTGTTGACAACAAAATACTTATGTTTGGTGATACCTATACTATTAATGTTTTTAACAATGTATTTTATGCAACATACGTTGAAAATGGACACAGACAAACTCCCGGAAGGTTTGTACCTCACATATATGACAAGAAAACAGGCAAGTTTGGCAAAAAACTTAAAAGGAGCTGGGTTCCCGGAAAACATATGCTTAAGATAAGTACTGAGGAGTTACAAAAGCAAGCTCAGCCTTTCGTAGAAAAAAAGGTAAATCAGTGGCTTAATGAGGTGATGAAGTGACAAATGATGTAATTAATGCTATAAGCAGGGCAATAAACAAAAGTCTTAATGCTGATGGAGACAATTATACAATATACACCGAAAGTGTAGAGCAGGGTTTAAAAAGACCTTGCTTTTTTATTTATTGTAAGGATTACAAAGACGAGAGGTACAGAGGCAACAGATATAAAGTTAATTGCGATATTATAATTGAGTACTCTCCTCCCGAGGAGGAACAGAGTATAAATGCCGATATTAATAATATTATTGAATCTCTTTATGATATTACAGAGTACATAGAAGTTGATGATAATATTTTACAGGGCAATAACAGACAAGTTGAAAATGCCGAGGACTGCATTATTTTTAATGTCAGCTATGGCTATTTTTATTATAAAACAGAAGATATTGAACTAATGGAAAATTTAAAAGAAAGGACGGGTGTAAATGGCTGAAACAGCAAAGACAACAAAAACAACAGAGGTTACAAAGTA
>DBGCRA010000122.1:0-5039 GCA_048359195.1 Candidatus Gallispira sp. | reverse complement strand
ACAAGACAGAATATGTCTGTAGCCGTATTGGAGGGCATAGCATTTGCACTTAAACAAAATATAGAAATTATAAAATCTATGGGTATAGATATTGCCGAAAGCAAAATTTGCGGCGGAGGAACAAATAATAAGCTTTGGCTAAAGATAATTGCAAGTGTTTTAAATATTGAGCTGCATATACAGGAAAATCAGGAGGGTGCATCCTACGGAAGTGCTCTTTTGGCAGCAAAAGGCTGTGATAAAAATATTTATAATAACCTTATTAACAATATGAAGGTTGTGGAAGTAATTAAACCTGACATCGAGCTGGTTGAAAAATATAAAAGCAAATATGCAAAATTTTTAAAAATGTATCCTGCTCTAAAAGCGTTATACATTAACCCTTAAACACTAATAATTTTAATTTATTGCTATTGGAAAGTTCATATATTGACAATTGCTAGTAAATAAACTATAATAATCTTGTAAATACAATTAAAATATATTGCAAATATATGATTTTGGTGATATTGCCAAATATTAAAGAAATATTAATAATATTTTAACAAATTATACGTTTTACATTGACAAATTGTAGGTTGTTATATTATAATATACAATAAATAGTAAAATTATTGCATATTTATGGCTAAAATCACAATAGATTGGAGGATATTTATGAGCAGAAATATAAATATACCTGCTGAAGATATTTCGGAAAATGACGAAATTGAAATTGAAGAAACAACCGGTCAGAAAATAATTGAAATAGTGTCGGATATATTGTTTTATCTGTTTATTATAGGAATTCTTGTATCAGCAATTATGTTTGCGTCTTCCAAAACTCCAAATAAATCTTTGTTTGGATACAGATATTATGATGTTTTGACAGGTTCTATGGAGCCGGCATATAAGGTTGGAGATTTAATATTTGTAAAGATTACGAATGCAGCAGATATTAATGTTGGAGATCCCGTTACATTTAACCCGGGAGCGTCAAGCGACTCATATCTTACTCACCGCGTAACAGAGAAAATTGAAGATTATAAGGGAACAGGTGTTATATGCTTTAAAACAAAGGGTGATGCCAATGAAAGTGAAGATCCTTTTGTTATAGACGAAAGCAGAATGATTGGTGTTGTTAAGCTGAGGATACCGTTTTTAGGTTATGTTATTCAATTTGTTCAGTATCACTATATTCTGATTATTATATTTATTGTACTTTTTTCCGTATTTTTCACATTGTTAAGAAAACTTACGGAAATTTCTGCTGAAATCAAGGCATTGGAAAAAGAGGAAGCCAAGGATGAAGGTCTTTAACAGCATATAAAAATTTAAAAAATTGTGAAATGATTTTATGTAAAATAATTTGGTACATAGCAGTAAAAATGTAAACTGGGTTATTGTTAACCTTTAATAAAAACCTATTAAACAAAGGGAGGATATAAAATGAAAAAAAGCGAAGCAAAAAGAAAAAAGAAGATGCGTATACTCATCAGCACTCTTGGTGTGGCTGCTTTAATCGTAGGCGGTCTTACATTTGCATGGTATACAAGTCAGGACAATGTTGTCAACACATTTAAGGCAAGCGGTAACTTTAAGACTACCATCGTTGAAAACTTTACTCCGCCTTCAAACTGGCAGCCGGGTACAACTACCGATAAGGTAGTTCAGGTTACCAACACAGGTACAGTTGATGCTTATACAAGAGTAGAGCTTGTGCCATCATTAACTTATTATGTGGCAGAAGGCGATGAAGTGGCTGCAGCTGACTATGATTCAACCGGTACTTATGTTCCTGCAAGCAAGGAAGCAATTGATACTCTTGCTGCTTCTGACGGATATGTAACAGTAACAAGCACAGCTGATTTAGTGGATAACCTTGCACCTTTATCAGGTAAGCTTACCGTTCCTGCTAATGTTACTCTTTATGTAAAGGTTTCTGAAGGTACAAGCCAGACATCTGATGCTATTGTTGAAAACGGCTACAATTATGAATTTGTAGGTTATTTAACTGATCCTAGCGATGAAACAAAGGTTTATGCCATAACAGTTACAGACCCAACCTATGAGTCTGACAGCAGTACAAGTAATGTTACTCATGCCATAGGCAATGAGCTTTCAATTACTATGCAGCCAACTGTATTGAAAAAATATAATTATACTACAGCAGAAGGTCAGGCAGCAATCAATAATATGGTTACTCTTAACTTCCGTGCTTCAGACGGCAGTGATGCTTCAACACCAAATGCAGACGATTGGGCAGTAAGAACTGTAACCAGCAATGATATGACAACTACATATTACTATTACAAGCACGTACTTAAATCAGGCGAGTCTACAACTGCACTTCTTAATTCCGTAAAGTTTAACGATGATTTTGCAGATGTTATATATGATGCACAGTTTGATTTAAATGTTGTTAATATAAGTACACAGGCTATTTATGATGCGGCTGACGCTACATTTACTACTGCTGAATCAGGCGTTGCAACCGGCTTAGAGGATACAGACTTTACGGCAGCAGGTATACCTTTTGATAAGGTTGATACAGTAAATGCTGATGGTTCAACTACTGCAAATTAATTATGAGCAGAAATTAATTTTTTAATTAATCAGCTTTTAATGCTTTTGACATTTCCGTACATTTATAATGTGCGGAAATGTCTGTATTAATAAGAGGAAAATAAAAAGAAATATTTTCCATTTATTAATACAGATTTATTGGGGGAGGTCGGATATAAAAAATGAGCAAGAAAAAACAAATGACAGTTGTTATGCTGATAGCCCTTGTTATAATTATGTCTGTTGTGTTTGCGGCAGTTTATTCAAATAAAAGTGTTAAAAATAATTTTACTCCTGCCAATACAAATGTATCTGTTATTGAAAATGATGTGGAAGTAAGTTCGGCTAATAAGCTTTCACTTGAAAACGGCTATGCAGATAAAAAGGTGCAGATAAAAAATTCCGGTACAGGAGTTAATTCCGCTGATGAATATGTTAGGGTATGTATTTTTCCTAAATTTGTAAACAGCAGTGATGAAGATATAGAAATTTTTATTCCGTACACTATACCGGAAGTGATAACAGACACCAGCTTTACTATTGGCGATGTTACTTTTACTCTTGATGATGATTGGGAGGAAAACTGGGTATACATAGACGGATATTTTTATTATAAGGATATTTTAAGTCCCGGAGATACAACTCCAAACCTTCTTGCTAGTGTTTCTATAAATACTGATAAGCTGAATAGTTACAGGGATATGGGTGCTCTGTTGAGAGTAAGCATATTAGCTGATGCAATTCAAACTGTCGGTGGTGCTGTAGAGGCAAGGTGGGCAGAAAGCGGACTTAAAAGTAATGATGTTCCTCGACCTGAAGAAGTATCAACAACTGCTTATCAGGCTTTCCAAAGTGTTGTGCCTGATACGGTTGTAACACCGCAGGCAGCTGTAGTTACAGAATATCAGTTAGCTCAGGCAAGAGCAATGATTACAAAGGTATTTATAGCCGATTACAGACTTGATGATATTGAATCAAGTTTTACCGATGAATTGTCTGATGATAATTTATCGGTAAATGATGAATCAGAACAAATACAGGAGGAAGATACACCTTCTGATGATGAAAGTTTTTATGAAAATTCTGAAGATGTGGAGATTTCTGAGGAATAAAAAGTGATAGGAGGGAGTTTGTATGATAAAAAGATTAAAAAAATTTAATAGAATACAAAAGCTCTCCTTGTTGCTTTTGGTTATGATGATTTTCTGTATGTTGGCAGGTACTACCTCAGCTTGGCTTATAAATGAAGATGCTCTTAATAACCATTTTGGAATAAAAAATCATTTTGTTGACATTGCAATCAGAGAGCCTAACTGGGAAAGTGTCGGTTATGAGCAGGCTCAAAAAATGCAGCCGGGCATGGATATTTTTAAAGACCCAAGGGTACAAAATCTTTCTGATGAGGACTGTTATATCAGAATGAAATTTGAAATAGTGGATTCAAATGGAGATGCCGTAACAGGAGATAAATTGACTGCAATACTTGATGCTATAAAATATTATAATTCTGATGAGACATTTACTGATTATCCTTCTTTAAATTCTTCTGATTTTACCAAAAGCGGAGATTGGTATTATTATACGAGTAACGGACTTTGCATAGCTGTTGAACCTTTTGAAACAACTACGCCTCTTTTTACGGATGTTAAAATACCTGTTTTAAAGAAAGATTATCAATATTTTAATGAATCCTTTTCTATTGTTGTTAAAGCAGAGGCAGTATTTACATCAGGCATTGAAAGCTCAAGTGCAACGGTTGAAAATGTCAAAGCACGTTTTGACAGTGTTGCAGGTGAAGAAAGTACTTCAGAAACAGAGCAACTGGCTCTCCAAAGAGCAGGTCAAAGATATGTGTCTTATCAGCCTGTTGAATCAGGCTCAGCTATAGCTGTTGGCGAATTTGGGGAGGTGCAGTAAATGAAAAAATTTATATGCACATTAGCTGTAATGATTTTTATGACTGTCAGTGTATTTGCTGAAATTAAAATGCCTGAGGGCTTTGTAAAGGGCTTGCCTGAAGACCTTATTGCAATGGATGAGAATGGATATTCTCCTGATCCGACTAATGGAGAAATATATGTATATATTCCCGATATGATACCGGGAGAGCTTTATACTAAAGATATTTCTATTATGAATCTGCGAGATGATGCAGAATATAAAATATATATGACAGCCACTCCAAATTACTCAGAGGGTAATGTGGATATGCTTAATGAAACTCAGTGTAAACTTTATCTTGATGACGAGCTTATATATGAAGGTCTTGTAAACGGTGACGGTACTCCTAATATGCAGCAGAACGGTCTTGATTTAGGAGGTCTTTATAAAAGCGGAGTTTCAAGAAAACTTCATGCTGAGTTTATATGGAATTGGTCAGGAAAAACTACATATGACCTTACTGATAAAAGCAGTTATTATGGAGAAGTCAGCTTTTATTGGACTTTTTATGCACAGATTCCGGAAAGCGGTAACTCATCAAGTGGCGGCGGTGG
>DBGCRA010000121.1:0-3200 GCA_048359195.1 Candidatus Gallispira sp. | reverse complement strand
TTAATGCTCCGCAAGTCAGCACTTTTGTCTTACGACAAAAGTCGCACTAAGTGCGATCGCATTAATCTTTGCGATGCAATGATGTGCACGAATTTGGAAAGGAATATGTTGGCTAAAGCCAACCCAAATTCGGCACCAATGCTTGACGGAGCAAGCATTGAATAAAAATCTTTTCATGTTTTTTCTTTAAAATAAAAAGGGAGCGGTTTTAAGCCGTTCCTTTTTTGTATGTTTTTAATGGTATAAATTTAATTATTGATTATATAAATTTAAAAATTATTTTTATTGCTTTATATTACTAAAACCCTGACATTATGTCATGGTAATTTAATTTTCGTGCTCGTGCACTAAGGGCTTATTTACTTGATTTTTTATAATAGTTTTTCACAAAAAAATAAAAATATTTTGTGTAACTTGCTGATTTTTTTAATAAAGATTTTAACTTGTTGATTTCATACATAAAATAAGATATAATTTAGTTATATATGTGGAATATTTCCACAAAAGTAAAGGAGGAAAGGCTATGAACAAAAGCTTTAAAAGAACTGTGAGCAGAATTTTGTCATTTGTTATGTTAGTTTCAGCAATGATGACTAATTTAATTGTGGCAAATGCCGGTTCCGGTTTACTTGATACCGGTGGTGTTGTATCGGGGGGAAGTATTGATTTGCTTTCTTCAGGTGCGGCAGTAGGTGGTAAAATTGACGTATGGGATTTTGGTGGTGTAGAAGAAAGTAATACTGATATTTACACTAACAGAATTAACCGTAGCTTTCTTGATAACTTTGAAGCTGTCGGCGATAAATCCAGTAATAATAAGGGCAAGTTCATAAGCGGCGGTACATTTGATTTGGGAGGAGATTTAACTCTTGTTACAAATGCTAACGACCGTTTATATTATGACGGCAGTAATGGTTTGAGAAGTAACGGTGAAAATGCTAAGGCTGTAACTGCTTATTCAGACGGTTATACTGCAAATGGTATGTGGTATGCAAACGGTACAGGCGGTGAGACCAGAAGATATTTCCAGCTTGATAATATTGTTGAAGGTACTGAAATTAAGGTTTACACAGGTTGTTCAAACTCAAGTGATGATATGGTTGAGTTTACTGCTATAAACGGTACCCAGGCTGATGAAGTTGTATTGTCCGGCGGTGAATGTGGCATCGTTAAGTTTATTGCTAAGGAAAGCGGATCTTTCAAGGTTTGGTTTAGTGCTGCAGGCGGCAAGCCTATAGTGAACAGAATTGTAAAGACTCCGTCTGTTGAGGTTAGAGCAAGTGTTAATCTTAACTCACTTCCTATAAGTGATTATGGTGTAAGTTTTAAAAATGATACAACAGGCGATACGGTTAATGCTTCAGTTTTAGGCAATACTGCAACTGTAAACTTAACTCCTGGTTATACATATACTGCTACATTAACAGGTGCAGTAGGTTATGGTTTTACTAACAAGACTAAGAAAATTGAAGTAACTGTTGATGATTTATCAGCAGGAAGTAAGAATGTTTCAATGGATGTTGAAACTAAGTCTGTTTATAAGGCAACAGGTAAAATAACAGGTTTTGATGAAGGCTATGATACATCTAAGCTTGTTTTAACTTTAGTTCCCGATGCTGAATCTATGGCTGATACAATTACTGCAACTGTTGGTGCTGACTTATCATTTGAGGCTACTTTAGAGCCTGATGTTGAGTATAATGCCAATATTTCAGGTGTAAATGATTATGAAATAACAGCAGGTGGTACATTTAATGACTCTAAAGACATTACTCAGGATATTACTGTTGCAATGAAGACTACTTATACTGTAACAGGTAATATTGTAGGCGGTGCTGTTGTTACTGAAATTGCATTTGTTAATGTTGATGACGGCTATTCTTATGCAGGTACTGTAAAGGATGATACTTACACAGTTATATTAAGAGCAGGTTCTTACGAGGTTAATGCTGTTGCTGATGGTTATACTACATCAGGTCATGTTGTGGTTGAAAGCAAGAACGTATCTAAGGATATTTTGTTTGTTCCTGTGACAGCTTTTACTCCAACTGTTGATACAAGTGTAAAAGATATTTATGTTGGCTGTGAAGGTCAGGTTAATAACTTTGCAACTATGAATGAAGCTTTAGAGGCTGCTAAGGTTATGAATCCTCAGTCAGAGGCTGACAGAGTTACTATTCACATTGCTCCGGGCACTTACAGAGAGCAGTTAATTGTTACAACTCCTTACATTACACTTAAGCCTGAGGGTAATGGTGAAGTTAAGCTTACATGGTATTACGGTATTGGTTACAGATATTATTCTGTTGATGATACTGGTTACTATAATATAGAAAATGCCTTTGATAAGTATTCTAAGGAAGTAGAGGCTGCTAAGTGGGGCGTAGGTACTTATGTTAAGAATACTGCTACAGGCTTTAAGGCTGAAAATATTACATTTGAGGCTTCATTTAACAAGTATATTACAGATGAAGAAATTGCTGACGGTGTAGAAGAAACAGGTGTTCTTCCTGCAAGAACTTATGCCTTAGATGTTACAAGTAAGGCGGCTACTGAAAGAAGTACTGCTCTTATTGTTGAGGCTGACCGGTCAGAATTTAAGAATTGTACTATGATTGGTTCACAGGATACACTTTATATGGGTGACAGCACTCATACATATTATAAGAACTGTAACATTGAAGGTAACACAGATTATATATTTGGTTCAGGTAATGCTGTATTTGATGGTTGTGAACTTCGTTTCTGCGGTTACAGTGATACAGGCATGGGCGGTTATATTACAGCAGGCCGTTCTAATAGCAAGACTGATTATGTTGGTTATATTTTCAGAGATTGTACAATATCCAATAAGGATGGCATGATGCACGCATCAGGATACTTTGGAAGGCCTTGGGATGCAGGTGCAGATATTGCCTTTATTAACACTGTAGTTGAAAATGCTGATGCAATATCTGCTGAAGGCTGGACATCAATGAGTGGTGTTGCTCCTACTGCTGCCAATTACAAGGAATACAATACTATTCTTGCTGACGGTACACCTGTTGATACTACAGGCAGAGTAACAGGTGTTATGGAAGAGGTTGCGGCTATAGACCTTTATACTAATGCAAAGGAAACTTACTTAGGTTGGGATCCTACATATTATACAGAGTCAAGTACTCCTGAATTTTCTATTGACCCATATTGGTCAACTGACG
>DBGCRA010000120.1:0-9128 GCA_048359195.1 Candidatus Gallispira sp. | reverse complement strand
TTGCCAAGGCTCTTGCAATAGCAATTCTCTGCTTCTGGCCACCTGATAATGTAACAGGATAAACATCCCTTTTATCAAGAAGTCCGACTCTTTCAAGAAGGCTTTCTCCAAGCGTAACTGCTTCATCCTTTGGCATTTTTTTAAGCTTTATGGGAGCAAGGGTAATATTTTCAATTACAGTAAGATGAGGAAACAAATTAAAGTGCTGAAAAACCATACCAATGTGCTGTCTGATTTTGTTAATATTGGGCTTACCGTAAATTATACTTTTGTCCTTAAAAAAAATATCTCCTGCATTAATTGTCTCAAGCTGATTTATACATCTTAATAATGTGCTTTTTCCTGAACCGGAAGGTCCTATTACGGTAATAACTTCGCCTTGCATAACCATTAAATCAACTTTTTTAAGAACCTCCAAATTTTTGTAGCTCTTATTAATACCGCTAAGCTGTATTATTGGCTTATATTTTGGATTAAAGTCCGGGTATTTGTCTATGTTTTTCTTTCCCATGGTGATTACTCCCTCCAATTAAAAAAGGTGCAGACAGTTTATAAACTGTTCTACACCCTTGTAGCTTTTCTTAAAATTTATAAAGATTATATAACAATAATTGTAAATAGTAAATGTTTTTATAGCCAAATATAATTGTTTACCATGCACAATTAATGACGAATGTTATTATAGCACACTAAATACAGCAAAACAAGTAAATTTTAATTTTTCTTAAAATGCAGCCTGTTAATTTCCAATACTTAATACAGCCTCGGCACACCTTACCCCATCAACAGCCGCAGACATTATTCCGCCTGCATAACCGCAGCCCTCTCCGCAGGGATAAAGCCCCTCCACATTGGTTGACATACAGTTTTCTCCCCTTGTTATTCTCACGGGAGAAGAAGAACGGCTTTCAACAGCAGTCATTATTGCATCATCACAGGCAAAGCCTTTTATCCTTTTATCCATTTCATTAAGAGCTAAAACAAAGGACTCATTCATAAAATCAGGAAAAATCTGTCTTATATCCGTATATTTTACACCGGGCTTATAGCTTGGCAAAACACTGCCGACATTGGTTGTCGCAACATTTTTAAGAAAATCTCCCACCTTCTGTACAGGTGCATTGTAATTACTTCCCCCTGCCACAAAGGCATTACCTTCAAGTTTTCTTTGCATTTCCACACCGGCAAGAACATAATCAGAGCCAAAATCCTCGGTATTTATACCAATAAGCAAAGCAGAATTTGCATTTTCCTTATCTCTCAAATAGTAACTCATACCATTAGTTACTACACGATTTTCCTCAGACGCAGCAGCAACAACCACACCACCAGGGCACATACAAAAAGTATATGCACTTCTTCCGTTAGGCAAGTGGGTAACAAGCTTATAATCAGCCGCAGGCAAATACTTTGCAAAATCTCCATACTGTGTCCTGTTTATCATATCCTGCTTATGCTCAATTCTCACACCCATTGCAAAAGGCTTTTGAATAATATTAACACCCTTTTTATAAAGCATTTCAAAAGTATCTCTTGCCGAATGACCTATGGCAAGAATAACATTATCTGTTACATATTCATTATTGTTTACAACAACAGCCCTTACTCTTCCCTTTTCAATATTTATATTACTTACATTGCTGTTAAAATAAATTTCTCCCCCAAGGGAAATTATTTCTTTTCTTATATTTCTCACAACATCAACCAGCTTGTCCGTACCAATATGTGGCTTTGCCTCATACAAAATTTCATAAGGTGCACCAAATTTAACAAGCTCTCTTAACACATACTGACAGCGTATATTCTTAATACCCGTTGTCAGCTTTCCATCAGAGAAAGTCCCTGCACCGCCTTCGCCAAACTGTACATTTGACTTTGTATCAAGTATACCTGTTTCCCAAAATTTATCAATAGCCTTTTGTCTGTCCTCAACTGCATAACCTCTTTCAAATATCAGAGGTTTTGCCCCTGCTCTTGCCAGAGTAAGTCCTGCAAGCATACCTGCCGGACCAAAACCTATAACAACAGGTCTGTTTTTCAGCTTATTATCCCTTACAATATGGTATTCAAAACTCTTAGCCTTTGAAACATTTTTTAATTTTAAATATCTGTTCTCATTTTCAACATCAACCTCAACAGACAAAATATACTGCACATCACTTTTGTCCCTTGCATCAATTGATTTTTTCACAAGTCTTACGGAATTAATTTTTTTACACTTTAATATTTTACAGCACTTTTCGGCTAAAAGCTCATCAGTTATTTTATTTTTAACGGATATTTTAATATTGGATATTTTAAGCATAACTACTCCTTTACTGCTGCTGACCTTCCTGCAAGTCTGCCGCTGCTCCAAGCCCACTGTAAATTGTAACCGCCACAGTCACCGTAAATATCAAGGACTTCACCACAAGCATAAAGACCTTTAACAATTCTTGATTCCATAGTTTTATAATTAAATTCCTCGGTAAGGGCACCGCCTGCCGTCACCTGAGCATTTTGAAAGCCTTTGGTTCCCGTAATTTCAAGTATATATTCCTTAATATGTGATGCCATCGACCACATAATGGAATTTGTCAAATCACAAACCTTATATGACAGCTTTTCTATACCTGCTCTTCTTGCAATAAGATTGCCAATTCTCTTATTTAAAAGCCCGACAAAATAATTTTCCATAGTCAGATGCCCAAGACTATCTTTCCTGCATTCTAAAATATCATAAACCTCTTTAGGTGAATATTCAGGCATAAAATCAAGAGCAACCTTTAAATTTTTCTTAAATGCTGCCTTTGCTGAAAGCTGAAAAACAGGCGGTCCTGAAATACCATAATCCGTAAAAAGCACCTCGCCGTATTCTTCACCAATTATCTTATCTCTATGAATAAGACTTACATTTCCCGTAAATTTAATTCCCTGAAGACTTTTCACCTCTTTAGGGTTAGTTTTAAGCTGGACAAGAGCAGGTGCAAGATCAGTAACATTGTGTCCCATTTTATTAAGGAGTTTAAAACAGGAACCATCAGAGCCAAGAGAAGGTGAAGCACAACCACCCCCTGCCACAATTATCCTTTCAGCTAAAATAACCCTTCCATCCTTAGCCTCCGGTTTAAAAAATTTCTTATTTCTCTTTATATCAATTACCTGAAATCCGCTTAATATTTCAATACCGAGCCTTGCAATTTCATTTCTCAATGCATCGGAAACAGCTGTAGCCTGCTCCGAAAAGGGATAGAGTTTACCATTTTTTTCCTCTTTTGGAAAAACACCAAGCTGATTAAAAAAGTTTACCGTATTATCTACAGTAAACTCCTCTAAAGCATAAGAAACAAAGTTTCTGTCACGACCATAATAATTATTAACGCAGGCATTTATATTACTGTAATTGCAGCGCCCATTTCCCGTTGCAAGTATTTTCTTACCAACTCTGTCAAGTTTTTCCAGTATTGTTATTTCAATGTCTGAATTAGTGCGTGCTGCTTCAATAGCTGCCGCCATTCCCGAAGCACCGCCTCCTATTATAGCCAATTTCATTACTATTCTCCAATCTGCCTAAATATATTGTTGAACTTAAAAGTTACATTCTCTAACCCTAAACTTTATTTATTATTACAAAATTCATTAAAAAAACTTTCTGTATAAATTTCATAAACAGACATAAAAACATCATAATCTTTTACTGTCAATTCATAATAACTGCCTGCAAGCCTGTCCGCCGATTTATTATTGTATTTAAATAATTTCTCATATTGGGCTAATGTAATAAATTGCTCTTTTTTATCATCACTTAATGATTCATAAGCTTTTTCATATATTTCAATTAATTTATTATAATTTTCCTCTTTAATTGTATAGTGCTTATATGATAAATATGGAGGTATTATAATATCCTTTTCAGAAATAAATAAATTAAGCCTGTCCTTTTTATTGCCCATTACATTAATCAAATCATCAGGTACTTTAACTAACTGAACTGTATCAGTTCTTCCAAGCAAATAGTCAACCGAACATTCTAAATAATCCGCTATTTTAGATAAATTTTCTATTTTGGGTATAGAGCCATTTTTTATATTAGCCATTGTATTTTTGCCCATACCGCAATCTTCAAATAAATTTCTTAATACTATTTTTTTTTCTTTAGCCAATAACTTAATTCTTTTAGCTATATTGTCAGAATAACACACAAAAATCACCTTCCAATTTAGTGAAATTAACATAATTCTCTAAAGTTTAAAGATTTTGCTTGATTTATTTAAATTATAAAGATATAATAATGATATAAAATAAACTACCCAAAATAATATTTGATTTATGTAGATACTCCTTTTTATTTTAAGCTAAAAGTACCTCTTTGTCAACTAAAAGGAAAACTATATTATTTTAGGTGAATAAATATAAGAGAGGAAAAACTATGGATAAAACTTTATTAAACGAAATTTATTTTTCACTCTTTGAAATCGACAGTGAATTAAAGACAGAAGAAAGAGTAAAAGAAGAATATGTTTTAATCGATATAATTGAAAAACTTTATGACGATGGACGCATATCCTATACAGAATATGATAACATTTTTTTACAATACTGTAATGCCATAAAAGCTATAGAAATAAACGGACTTATAAACGGAATAAATCTCTTGCTTAAAATTATGAAGGAACTTAACATATCTCACACATTAAATATCTGATTACAAAGAATATCCCCCGTTTAAATAAAACCGAGGGATATTCTCTGTATATTTTATCAAATTCAAACTTTTATTCTTCATTTATACCTATTACAACAACTATATCATGCTCCGAAGTTTTCGCTGAATCCACAATAATTTCAGAACCCGGGAATACCTCCTGTACAGACTTACCCATACCCTCAGACTTAACAAAAATACGGGTATTATCGGTTTTTTCATCTGTATAGGTACCAATAGATGTAACATTGTAGCCCAAGCCTAAAAGCCTTGACTGAACAGCAGATGCCTTGCCGTTTGTATAGCCGCCGTTAAGTACTTGAATATCAAGTGTCTTGTCATCGTATGTCGGCTCGGCAGCAGTCTGACCATCTGCTTCAGCAGCAGCCGCCGCTCTTTCTGCCTGAATTTCACTTGAAGGCTTTTGGAATACATCATAGCAAAGTGCTTCTACCTCTTGGTCATTAAGCACCCAGCCTCCTGTAATACCATCCTTTCCGCCAATATCTCCGGGCATAGTATATGTAACAATATTATCAGTATTGAAATCCTTAATAACTGACATATACTTAATAGCGTCAGTAAGCTTAACATCAGTATCAACATATTTAAAGAAGGTTGTTAAATAAGCTGAAGCATTTTTAAAGAATGTATCCTTGTTCACAAGCTGCTTTAAAAGCTCCTTACAGAAATCCTGCTGAGTTGCAACTCTGTCTATATCCTGATTATCATAGCCCTTTCTATATCTTACAAGTCCTTCTGCATCCTTGCCATTAAGCGTCTGCATACCTGCCTTTAGGTGAATACTTAAATTCTGTGCAGGATCATCATAATCCATATTCATAGGTACATTATACTGAACACCGCCTATGGCATCAATAAGATAATCAAAGGCATCAAAGCTGACAAGACAGTAATAATCAATAGACACACCGCCTATCATTTCCTCAAGCTCTGATTTAAGCATCGGAATACCGTATTTCTCCTGACCGTAATGGGTAATAGCATTAATTTTCATAGTATTTCTGCCCGGTTCAGGATATTCCTCTCTAAGCATACGGAACTGTTCATCATCAACTTCAATAATAGTATCTCTTGGCACTGATATAATAGTGAGCTCATCCAAGGTCTGATTATAACAACATACCATAATTGTATCTGTTCTGTCACCATCCTGATCCGTACCCATAATAGCAAATACTGTTCGCTCTTTGAGTTTAGGCTTTACTATCTGTTCAATAAAGCTGGGATTATCTGAACCGTCAGGCACACTGTTATCATCCTCTAAATAGTACTGATAGCCAAAATAACCAAGAGCACCGACACAGTATATTAAAAGTACCAGTGAAAGCACCATAAAAAACTTTGCCTTTAAGCTGCGTTTCTTTTTACGTTTTTTCCCTCTCCTTCCTTTAGAAGAAGAGCTGCTTCGACCTTTGTGATTTTCTTCATAATCATCGTATCTGTCGTATCTGTCTTTACTCATTATATAACCTCCAAGAGGATTATTTGCCCGGTTTAAAAGAACTCTTTAATGATACAATTCTGTTAAACACAAGGTTGTCCTCTGTACAATGCTTACTGTCTGCAATAAAGTAACCGTTTCTCATAAACTGGAATCTGTCCATAGGCTTTACAGTCTTAATTGACGGCTCAATATAAGCAGTGACAATCTTTAATGAATCAGGATTAAGACTGTAACCATTATCTGATGTTTCATCTGCTGCAACAAGATTTTCATAGAGATTAACCTGTGCATTAACTGCTGTAGCACAATTTACCCAGTGAATAGTGCCCTTAACCTTTCTTGCGGTAAAATCAAGTCCTGACTTTGTTGCAGGGTCATAAGTGCAGTGAATTTCAGTTATATTGCCATTTTCATCCTTAACAAAATCAGTACAGGTTACAAAATATGCGCCCTTAAGTCTTACTTCCTTACCCGGAGCAAGTCTGAAAAACTTCTTGGGAGGCTCTTCCATAAAGTCCTCTCTTTCAATATAAAGCTCTCTTGAAAAGGGTACCATTCTCTTGCCAAAGCTTTCATCCTTGGCATGATTTTCAATTTCAAGCATTTCAATCTGACCTTCGGGATAATTTGTAATAACAAGCTTAACAGGGTCAAGAACAGCCATAACAACAGGTGTCTTTGGCTGTAAATCCTCTCTTACATAATAATCAAGCTGTGCAAGGCTAACAATAGAATTTGCCTTTGCAACACCTACACTTACACAGAAATTTCTTATTGATTCAGGTGTATAGCCACGTCTTCTTATGCCTGAAAGGGTAATAAGTCTTGGGTCATCCCAGCCGTCAACCTGGTTTGTTTCAACAAGGTTTCTTAAATATCTCTTACCCATTATTGTATCCTCAAGATTAAGCTTAGCAAACTCAATCTGCCTTGGCTTAACCTCAAAATCAATATTGTTTACAACCCAGTCATATAAAGGTCTGTGGTCCTCAAACTCCATAGTACATATTGAATGGGTAACTCCCTCAATAGCATCCTCAACTGGGTGAGCAAAATCATACATTGGATAAATGCACCACTTGTCGCCTGTTGCGTGATGTGTCATATGAGCAATTCTGTAAATAACAGGATCTCTCATATTTATATTTGGTGATGCCATATCAATTTTAGCTCTCAGCGTTTTTTCACCGTCAGCAAACTCGCCGTTTTTCATTCTTTCAAAAAGATCAAGGTTTTCCTCAACACTTCTGTTTCTGTAAGGGCTTTCCTTACCGGGTTCAGTCAATGTACCTCTTGAAAGCCTCACTTCCTCTGCTGTCATATCACACACAAAGGCAAGTCCCTTTTTAATAAGCTCAACAGCATATTCATACATTTTGTCAAAATAGCTTGATGCAAAGAAGAGCCTGTCTTCCCAGTCAAATCCAAGCCACTTTATATCATTCTGAATGGAATTTACAAACTCAGTGTCTTCCTTTGCAGGGTTTGTATCATCAAATCTTAAATTACATTTGCCGCCATACTGCTCTGCAAGTCCAAAATTAAGACAAATACTTTTTGCGTGACCTAAGTGGAGATAGCCGTTAGGCTCAGGCGGAAATCTTGTCACAACCTTAGATGTATCTGCTAAATCCTCTTCAATAATGGTATTTATAAAATTACCATACACTGTTTCTTTATTATCATTACTGCTTTCCATAGTAACCTCCTAAAAGCCCTTAGACTGAAAATCTTTATGATAGAAGCATTTGCCGCAGTGAGGACAAATGCCGAAACGCAAAATGCTGTCATCTCTGTCATTAGAGAGTGTAAAGTCAAGCATTACCTTAACCTCATTATTATTACAGCTATGATTCTGATAATAATAATTTGAGGTTTCAACAAAATCCCCGGATTCTGATACCTCTTTTAACATGGATAATAAGTCCATAATTCACTCCCCTGTTCAAAGAAATTTTTTCATATTTAATTCATTATATAATATTTTTTCAAATTATGCAAGGTTTGATGTGATTATTAATAATATTTTTCGTTTTTTTGTGACATTTTGCTTCCTGATTTGTGCCTGTTGTTATTTTTGCCTTTTTATGGTACAATGATACATAACAGATTAATGTTTAAGGAGATTTACAATGTACAGCTTTTACATAGACGGTGATGATATAAAAAAATTTATGAACATATTTCTAAAGGAAGATAAATTTGACAAGTTTGAAGTTAGGAGCTGTCAGCTTACTACCCTTGTTACCTTTGACATTGACTGCAAACTTAACAAAGAATGGTTTGATGAAGAAATACATAGGGAATACTGCAAATGGAGAGAATTAAAGCCTTATATATTTGAACTCATAAAAGGAAAGAAAAAACCTAAATGTATGAAATTTGTAATGGCACTTTCTCAAAAAGCAGCAGAAAAAATTCACCCTAATGCACAGGCATGCTTTTTAAACATAGTCTTTGAAGAGGACAAAGTCGGTGTTGTAACAGGCACATCACAAAAGGAATTCAGCCTTGACAAAACTTTGGAGCTTTCATGGGGCGAAAAAATAAGAGAATTTTTTGAAAAGCTTGAAATTACACAAAATCTGGTTTAAAACAACTAAAAAATCCCCAATAGGAGATTTTTTAGTTATAAATACAAACTCGGCGTGTTCTTTATTGTTCTTAACTATATTTGTTTAAGTTTTATGCAAATACACACTCGTTTTTACTTCAATTACATCATTTATTTTGGCTTGCTGATTTTCTGTTGCCAAAATGTTGCCACACATTTATTATAGCAAATCTTTGTAAATTGACAACCCTTTCTCTCCTAAATGACTTTATTTACATGATGCTAGCACCATGTTTGAGTAATCATCAAGGAACACCTATTTTTTCCTTATAACCACTTAGCGATAAATAGAAAATTCTCTATAACTTTCTAATCGGAAAATACATATAATTCTTCCCTGTCTGCGGGCAAGTAAAATCGTG
>DBGCRA010000119.1:0-3146 GCA_048359195.1 Candidatus Gallispira sp. | reverse complement strand
CTCTCTCTTTAAAGCCTTCTGAAGACGCTCCCGTTCCGTTATAATTTACACGTGGCTTTAATGTAGCATCGACTGTTGAACCTTTTGTTGCAATAAAGCTTGTACTGTTAAATACGCCGCCTGTTCCAAGCCAGTTGCTTCTGTTCCAATATGGGTCATTTTCAACTTCATTCTGATTATAAATAGTTTCAGGAATTTCTGAACCTCCTACAAAATCTCCGTTTTCGTCAATATCTTCCGGACTATATGCATAAGTTCCATCTGCCACATAAATTCCATCACCTCCAAGCAGGTTACATGTGATTGCTGCCATTCCGTCACGATCCAGATAGGAAGCAATTCTTGTTGAACGATACCATGCATTTCCTGTTGTTGCTGTCGGGTGAACAAACATTGTACATCCCATAGCCGCATAATAACGTCCAAGCTCAGGATAGAAATGTCCGTCACGACAAATATCAATACCTATTTTACCCCATTTTGTTTCTATTATTTTTGGTATCTTGCCGGTTACAGACCACTTGTTTTCCTGACCTGCACGATGAATTTTCTGATAAGAATCTATGGTTCCATTTGGATAAAGTATCGCTGCTGAATTGTAAACCTTTTCAACACCTGCTTCTGTAATAGTTCCTGCCTCATCTTTTTCAGTCATACCAAAAATAATATACATATTATATTTCTTTGCGTATTTTGAAAGTTCATTGGTTGTTTTACCCGGTATCGCTTCTGCTGTATATACCTGCATTGATACACCAAACTTCTGATAGAAAGGATCCTGCTCAGGCTGAACATATCCATATCCTGTCAGAACTGTCTCAGGGAACACTAATATGTCTACTCCCTGCTTACCTGCCTCTTCAATATATTCTTTCATTTTAGCAACTGTCTTTGTCTTATTACCCCAGTAGCCTGTCATATTCACAACTGCTGCCTTTGGTCCTTTTACCGAAGAAGTTGTATTTGCCTTATATCTAAGCATTCCGCCGTTTGCTTTCATTTTTTCAGCTAACTCTGAATATAAATCAACATAAAGTTCCGGATTAAAATCTGAGTTTGAACATGTGGAACCTGTTGACTGTCTGACAGATTTTGTATTTGTTGCAAGACCTTCTTCATTTGTTATTATATTTGATTCAGTATCTGCTCCTGCTAAATATGAAGCTCCGTTAAATACAGCATTCATAATAATACTTCCACCCGGAAATTCTACTGCACTGTCACCTTTACCGTTCATTCCGACTAAATCTGAACTTAAAATAAGAAATCCGTCACGTGATGCAATACTTTCAAGACGAAGCTTGTAATACTCTTCCCATGCTGCCATATTGCTCTGGCTCCATCCGCCTCCTGTTGCTGTCGGATTAATTAAAATATTACATCCCATAGCCGAATAATAACGCTCAAGCTCAGGTGTTGAATATGTATCATAACAAATACTTATACCTAATTTTCCATATTCTCCGGCATCTATGATTACCGGTGTTTTGCCCGATGTACACCAGCTGCCTTCAACAGGAGTAATTTTCTGATATGTTGTCACCTCTCCGTCAGGACTGCACACAAATGCTGAATTGTATGCATGTTCTGTGCTGACCTTCCCATTTTCGATTTTAGTTTCTGTAGCACCGTAAATAATATACATATCTGTCTCATCTGCAAGCTCTGCAAAATGTGTTGCCGTAGGTCCGTCTGCTGTTTCTGCACTTTCTACCGCCCACTTATATTCCTCTGACTCCGGGTCACTCGAAGACACATATCCTGTTACACACATTTCAGGAAATACAAGAATCTTAACTCCCTTCTCATCTGCCTCCTCAATATATTCATCCATACTAGCAATATTAGCCGCCTTATCTCCCCATGTTGCCTCAAAGTTTACCACACCTAACTCATTTTCTGCAAAAGTTGATGTAACTCTTGGCTGAGTCAATCGTTCACTTCTTGTAAACTCACCGGAAAAGCCATAATAAGCATATGCCGGTGCTGCTGTAGATACTGTCAATGCTAATGACAATCCTAAAACAGCTATCTTTTTAGTGATTCCTTTTGTGATTTTACTACTTGTACCTTTTCTAACCATATTTTTGCCTCCTGAAATACTTTCTGAATTTTTAAAACCTATCTTTCTCAGCAGTTTAAATTAAGGGGGTAAACTGCCATAAAAGAAAAAAGGAGATTCCATATGTCTTTTAATACATACAAAACCTCTTTGCCTTGCTTTTTTCAAATTCTCGCTCAGTATAAATGCAATTTTTATAATTTGCAATAAAAATTTATGCTGTTCTTACATTATTAAGCCTTTTGCTTAAAATTAACAATTTTTACTTTGTTATATTCTGAGCATTCTAAATTTAATTAATTTCCCACTTTATTTTATTCAGTGTCCCTATATTATCTTTATACATCAACAGGAGGTTGTTGTTCAAATATTATTTATATACCTGACAAAAATCTCCTCCATCTTTCCGCTCAAATTTACTCCCAGTTTTAAAAAAGTACCATCTAACGCCCTCATCGTTTCTTTCATATCACCCTCATTTGCATTTGTACCCATATGTCCGATTCGAATAACTTTTCCTGACAATTCGCCAAAAGAACCTGCAAGCATAATATTGTAATCATTTCTCATTGTGTCCAAAATATCCTTTGCTGTAGTTTCTTTTGGTACATCAAATACTGTAACTGTATTTGAAAATCCTGATTCTAAATGGAGTTTTAATCCACTCCCGGTTATGGCTTTCCGACACGCTTCTCCTATTCTTCTGTGCCTGTTAATCATATCCTTATCCCTTTTAATATTGTCGAAAGCCGCTCTTAAACCGTATATATCACTTATAGGCATTGTGTACGGGAACCACTTAGCTGTATAGTAACCTTCAAACACTTTTAAATTTGCATAAAATGAAGCTATAGGTGTTTTTCTGTTATTTATTGCCTTTTTAGCTGATTCACTTACAACCACAAAAGTAAGTCCCGGCGGTGCAGAAACCGCTTTCTGCGAACCTCCGCATAATATATCTATCATATATTTGTCTACATTAACCTCTTCTCCAAACATTGCTGAAACGGAATCAACTACCGTCATTATTCCATGTTTTTTCAAAATAGGGCATATTTTTTCAATATCATTTAACATACCGCTT
>DBGCRA010000118.1:0-12732 GCA_048359195.1 Candidatus Gallispira sp. | reverse complement strand
CCGCAGCTTAATCCCATTGTAAGAGGGATTGCACCAATAGCTGCTTGAACCGTAGCCTTTGGTGTGTAGGCAAACATACAAAAAATCCTTTCCTTTAAATTGAGTTTTGCAGGTATAATTGAAATAAATACACCAAGCATTCTTATAATAAGTGCACTTGTCAAAATTATAACAGCACAAAAACCTGACTTGACTGCATAGCTGACATCAACAGCAGCACCAACAAGTACAAACAATATTATTTCGCCTGCAATCCAAAGCTGATTGTATTGAGCTGAAAGCTCTTTTGCTGTTTTTTCATTAAGCTTAAACAGTGTTATTCCCATTGCCATTATTGCAAGCAGACCTGAAATTGGAAGTTTAGCCTTTAAGTTGTTTTCAAGTGCAATGAGTAAAAACGAAATTGAAAGCATAACAATAAGCTTAACAGCATTTCTTAATTCAAATCTTTTATAAAATTCATTTAAAAGTATTCCGCATGCAATGCCCATTCCTACGCCCAAAATAATTGATACAGGTATTTGTATAAAGCCCGCTGCTGAAATATTTCCGGTAGTAGAAAGTGAAAGAAGAGAAGTAAACACAACAATTACGAATACATCATCAGCAGATGAACCGGCAAGTATAAGCTGTGGTATTGATTTTTTTATACCATAGCCTTCTTCCGTTATTTTAATCATTCTTGGGACTATAACAGCAGGTGAAACTGCTCCAAGTACTGCTCCCATTAAAGCGGCATCAACATAAGATATATCAAATATTCTTGGAGCTATAAGGGTTGTTGCCGTAATCTCAAAGCAGGCAGGTACAAAACACATAAGTACTGCTGACAAACCTACCTTTTTTAAGTCGCTTATATTAAGAGTAAGTCCTGCTTGTGAAAGTATAATTACAAGGGCAAACTGTCTTAAATCGGCGGCAATGTTAAGTACACTGCTGTCTATTAAATTAAGACAATAGGGACCTATTATAATACCCGCAATTATCATACCCATAAGCGAAGGCATATGAAATTTTTTGAATATTGTCCCCAAAAACAATCCTGATAAAAAAATAATTCCAAGTCCTGTAAGCATAATAAATAATTCCTCCTTAAAATAAAAAAAGCTGATACTCCCGTGAAAATTCACAGAAGTCATCAGCTAAAAATACAATAGCGGTTTAGACAATTAAGTCCGGGGAGACCTTCATTCCCTGTAATTAGTATATCATAAATTTGTTATTTGTCAATATAATTTTAAGAGGTGGTTTTGTGATAAAAATAATTGTTAAATATAAGGTATTACCTCAAAATTATAAAATTTATGAAGTATTGTCGGATAATTTTGCCATAATCATTGCTGATTTGGAAAAGGTAATTTCTGATGAAAATATAATACAGTATGAAATTCCCGTATACACTTATCCTATGCTTGTTGAAAGCAAAGCCAAAAGCTGCATTACCATAGCGGATAAAAATGTTGGTGGATTAACAGGCAAGGGTGTTATTGTTGGTATTATAGATTCAGGGATAACATATAATCACAAAGAATTTGACGACAGAATTCTTTATATATGGGATATACCGGGGGACAGGGTTTATACACAGGAGGAAATTAGAGAAGGTATTGATTTTCAGGATGTAATCGGTCACGGAACGGCAGTTGCAGGTATAGCTGCCGGAAACAGCGGCATTGCCTATGATGCAGATATTATATCCGTAGCTATAGGAAGAGGCTCCAGTGATGATATAATGCGTGGTATTAAGTTTATTGAGGATAAGGCAAGAGAACTGAACAGACCATTTGTAATTAACATATCTTATGGCACAAATTTTGGCTCTCATAACGGACAGTCACTTTTTGAACAATATATAGATGAGGTAAGTGAAAACAATATTGCATCAATAGTTGTGGCAAGCGGTAATGAGGGAGATAAATCACACCATTACAGCGGTGTTGGAAGCGGCAGGGTTGAATTTAGTGTAGGCAACAGTATAAAAACTCTTAAGCTGGAATTATGGAAAAATTTCCTTCACAGTACCACAGTTGAAATTATTTCTCCTAACGGAAATACCACATCTGTTTTAAGCGGAAGGGATATATTATATAATCAGATATTGCAAAATACAAATATAACAATAACTATTGAAGTACCAACACCAAGTATAATTGAAGAAAGAATAACATTTGAGCTTACAGGTTTACAATTTGTTGACAGCGGTATATGGCAGCTTAAAATAAATACTGATAATGATGCAGTATATGATATATGGCTGCCTGTAAGTGAAGGTGTTGATGTAAATACAATATTTTTAAATCCCAATATATATACTACACTTACAATTCCTTCAACTTCTTTCAGAGCAATTACTGTGGGTGCATACAATTCTGATAATTATACCATTGCACCCTTTTCAGGCAGAGGAAATACAAGAGAGGTTGTATTTACAAAGCCTGATATAGTTGCACCGGGAGTAAATATAAGAACTGCATCCAATACAGGAGGATATGGCTATTTTACGGGCACAAGCTTTGCAGCACCCTTTGCAACAGGTGTTGCGGCATTGCTTATGGAATGGGGCATTGTTAATAAAAATGACGATGAAATGTATGGAGAAAGGATAAAGGCACTTATGCGAAAATTTGCCATAAGAGACAGCAACAGAATGTATCCTAACAGGGAATGGGGTTATGGCAGATTGTGTTTTAAAAATATATATGATAATTTAGGAGGAATTATTGGTATGAGTGTGGAAGATGCGGCGTTATCGGAAGATTATGTTGCTTTAATCTTGGATAAGAGTGATGAAATTTTCAGAAGAATACAAAATATGGGCTTTGAAAGCTGTGATTTGGAGTTGGATAACTATTCAATTATGTATATTACCATAAGAGATTATGAGTTTCTTTTGGCAAACCCGACAATAGGCAGCGGAATAAGGAGTGCTACGCCTATTTTGCTGGGATTGCTGGATAGGAATGTTACTATACCTGAAAATCTATTAAGTGTTGAAAATCTGCCTGCTGATTACAGAGGTAATGGTGTGCTTGTAGGCATAGCCGATACAGGTATTAATGTAAACGATCCTGCTTTTAAATATGAAAACGGAGAAAGCAGGATATATTCAATATGGGTGCAGGACGACGAGGGAAGCTCTGAGGGAGTTTGCTTTGGCAGAGAATATAAACGAAATGAAATAACAAACGGTGAAATTAATATTAAAGGAGACACCCTTCATGGTACAAATATGGCAAAGGCTGCCCAGAGAGTAGCTCCTGATGTGGAATTTGTAATAGTAAAATTAAAGGAAGCAAAGACATATTATAAAAACAGTCTTGGAATAGCTGAAAATGTAACAGCCTTTGAATCATCCGATTATATGCTGGCTGTAGATTATATTTTAAAAAAAGCGGGAGAAGCTCAAAGACCAATTGTAATAATTACGGGGGTTGGGTCTAATCAGGGAGGTCACGACAATCAAAGTATATTTGAAACATATTTATCCGGTGTGGCATTAAATAACGGTATAGCATTAACAACTGCTGTGGGAAACGAGGCTTTAAGTGCCAGACATACAGATTTTGAAATAAATAATGATTTAGGATATGAAGATGTGGAAATAAGTGTGGGAGAAAATACAAAGAACTTTACAATGTGGATGTGGAGTGATATAACTGACAGGATAGATATATCCATAATTCCTCCTATTGGTAATGCAATAGGCAGAATTGAAGCAAGAAATAATTTTATAAGCACATATACTCTTAACCTGACAAATACTACGGTCAGAGTTGAATACAGAATACCCCTTTACAGAACAAGTACACAGGAAACAATAATATCCATAAAAGGTGCGGTATCAGGCATATGGAAAATAAGAGTATTCGGAAATACTGTTTTAGGCAGAATAAATTGCTGGTTACCTTTGTCTTATTTTGCGGAAAATTTGAAATTTTTATCACCAAGTGTAAGTACAACTGTAGTTACACCATCTACGGCATTGTCGGTAATATCTGTTGGTGCTTATGATTCATTGAATAACAGAATGATAGCATCATCGGGAAGAGGTCCTACAAGGGACGGAAGATTAAAGCCTGATTTTGTTGCCCCTTCAAACTCATCCACAAGTATAAGTGCCGCAATTTCAGCGGGAGTGGCTGCATTACTGCTGGAATGGGGGCTTGTAAGAGGAAATAACCTTACTATAAATACAGTCAGCATTAAATCATATATGATACAGGGAGCTGTGCCTTTGGGCGATGATATAGTACCCAATAATATATGGGGATATGGTGCTTTAAATCTTTATAATATCTTTGACAAATTATAGTAAATGGTGTAAAATAAAAAATAGTTTTGTAAAAATATAAATAGGCTATTGACAAATGTATTATATGTGATATAATTATTTCAGTTTATTGCTTTAATACGATAAAGTGATTATAAAATGCAAGGAAGGTCCGAAATATGTTAATAAGTAAATTACATACACCTGAAGGTGTAAAAGATTATTTGCCTCTTGAGTGTGCGTTAAAGAAGAATATAGAAGACAGTATTTTAAATGTGTTTAATAGCTGTGGTTATATGCCTGTTACAAGTCCTACATTTGAATATAATGATGTATTCTGCGGTATGGGTGGTGTAAAAGATAACAGAGTGTTTAAGTTTCTCGACAGAGATGGTGCTCTATTGGTTTTAAGACCTGATATGACACCTGCCATTGCAAGAATTGCCGCAACTGCCTACAGCAAAAATGATCTGCCATTAAAGTTCTGTTATATTGAAGGAATGTTTAGAACTAACGAAAATTATCAGGGCAAATTAAGAGAATTTACACAAGCCGGAATTGAATTTTTAGGCGTAAATTCCATTGAGGCAGATGCAGAAGTTGTATCTGTTGCTGTTAAATCTTTGCTTAAGGTTGGAGTTAAAAACTTTAAAGTTGACTTAGGCAATGCTTTGTTTTTAAAGGGAGTAATCGAGGAGTCAAAGGTAAGTGCCGAAATTGCCGCAGAAATTCAGAAGAATATTATTAAGAAAAATTATGTTGCAGTAAGTGAGCTTGCTGAAAATATTTCAAATAATAATATTAAATATATTCTACAGGAATTGCCTCTTTTAATTGGTAATCTTGATGTAATTGAAAATGTAAAAAACAGGGTAACAAACAATAATTCTATTTCTGCAATAGATTATCTTACAGAGCTTTATTCCATATTAAAGGATATGGGCTACGCTGAATACGTATCTTTTGATTTAGGTGTTATTGGATCTATGGATTATTATACAGGTTTAATTTTCAGAGGCTATGCTAAAGGTTCGGGTGCATCTATATTGGACGGCGGACGTTATGATAATATGGTTGAAAAGTTTGGTTCGGCTATGCCTGCCGTAGGCTTTGCCTTAAAGGTAAATGAACTTATGAAAACAATGGAATTTACAGAGGTTTACAGCAGTAAATATCTTATTGTTTATGATAAAGGGGATAGAATTAATGCTTTCAGACTTGCTGATGAATTAAGAAACAAAGGCATTTCTATTGAGTGCAGTTTTATTGGAACTGATATGGCTTTAAATAAGTATTATGCAATAAATAAAAATATTGAATATATTTTAAAAATGGAGGGTAATAATTTAGCCCTTACAGATTTAAAGACAGGTAAAGAGGAAAGTGTTACTGCCATAAATCTTTTAGCGAGGGAGGCAAAATAATGGAATATTTAACTTTTGCCTTGGCTAAAGGCAGACTGGCTGATAAAACAATGGAGCTTTTGGAACAAATGGGTATTACCTGTGACGAAATGAAGGAAAGCTCCAGAAAGCTGATATTTACAAATGAAGAATTAAAGCTTAAATTTTTCCTTGCCAAGGCATCTGATGTGCCTACCTATGTTGAAAGCGGTACTGCTGACATTGGTATTGTTGGTAAAGATACACTTCTTGAAGAAGGCAGAAATCTCTATGAAGTTCTTGACCTTAAAATGGGAAAGTGCAGATTTGCCGTTGCAGGTTATAAGGAAATTCAGAATAAGCTTGACAATTCAATGGATTTGGTTGTTGCAACAAAGTATCCTAACATAGCAAAGGAATATTTTTATCAGAAAAAGCATCAAACCATAGAAATTGTAAAGCTTCACGGAAGTGTTGAGCTTGCTCCCATAGTTGGACTTAGTGATGTAATAGTTGATATAGTAGAAACCGGCTCTACATTAAAGGCTAACGGACTTGAAGTTCTTGCAGATATTTGTCCTGTATCGGCAAGAGTTGTTGTAAACAGGGTAAGTATGAAACTTGAACACGAAAGAATAGCAGAAATTATAGAGGGTTTAAAAAAGTTAGTAGGTGAAAAACAGTGATAAATATTATTCAATATGATGATAATGAGGGTAAGAAGCTTGTAGATGCGTTATTATCACGTTCACAGCTTGAGCATGGCAATGTTCAGGAAACAGTAAACAATATAATTGCAGATATTAAGGCAAATGGTGACAGAGCTTTATTTGAATATACAAAGAAGTTTGACAAGTTTGATGTAAACAGTGACAACATACTTGTAACTGAAGAAGAAATAAAAGAGGCATATAATCAGGTGGATTCTGATCTTGTAAGAGTAATTAAAAAGTCTGCCGAGAGAATTGGTGCATTTCACGAAAAGCAAAAAATGAACAGTTGGCTTGAACCAAGTAAAAACGGCGAAATGTTAGGTCAGCTTATAAGACCCTTGCAGAGAGTAGGCGTGTATGTTCCCGGCGGCAAGGCTGCTTATCCTTCAAGTGTATTAATGAATATTATTCCTGCCAAGGTGGCAGGTGTTGAAGAAATTGTTATGACAACTCCGCCTTCGGCAGATGGTAAGGTAAGTCCTACAACTATTGTAGCGGCTGATATTGCAGGTGTTCATAAAATTTATAAGGCAGGAGGAGCACAGGCTGTGGCAGCTCTTGCTTTTGGTACTGAATCAATACCAAAGGTTGATAAAATTGTTGGTCCGGGTAATATTTTTGTAGCTCTTGCTAAAAGAAGTGTTTACGGTTATGTTAACATTGATTCTGTTGCAGGTCCAAGTGAAATACTCATACTTGCTGACGAAAGTGCAAACCCAACTTACGTGGCTGCTGACTTACTTTCTCAGGCAGAGCATGATGAACTGGCTTCTGCTGTTCTCATTACAGATTGTAAAGAGCTTGCACAAAAGGTTCAGATAGAGGCTGAAAATCAAACAAATAAACTTGAGAGAAGAGAAATAATAAAGAAATCACAGGATAATTATGGTGCAATAATTGTTGTGAATAACTTTGATGAGGCATGTGATTTATGCAATAGGATAGCTCCCGAGCATCTTGAAATTTCTACCAAAGAGCCTTTCAGCTTACTTCCGAAAATTCAGAATGCAGGTGCAATTTTCTTAGGACACTATACTCCTGAACCTTTGGGAGATTATATGGCAGGTCCTAATCACGTATTGCCTACAGGAGGTACGGCAAGATTTTTCTCACCTCTTTCTATTGATGATTATATTAAAAAGTCAAGTATTATATCATTTAGTAAAGAGGCTATGCAGGAATTAGGTCCTGATGTTGTTAAATTTGCTGAGGCTGAGGGCTTAACAGCTCATGCTAATTCAATTAAAGTCAGATTATAGGCAAAAATTGTGAAGTTAGGGAGGTAGCATAATGGACAGAATAGCTGTTATAGACAGGAAAACTTATGAAACTAAAATACATGCTCGTCTTGACATTGACGGCAGCGGTGTAAATAACATAGACACAGGCATTGGCTTTTTTGACCATATGCTTACTCATATTTCAAAGCACGGCTTTATGGATTTGGATTTAAAGGCTGATGGTGATTTGGATGTGGACTGTCATCACACTGTTGAGGATGTTGGTATTGTTTTAGGCAAGGCTATTGCTAAGGCTTTAGGTGATAAGGCAGGCATTAAGAGATATGGTCAGGCTATTGTGCCTATGGATGAAACTCTTGTACTTTGTGCAATTGATTTTTCCGGAAGGTCTTATTTAAACTTTGATGCTGAATTTACTATGTCAAGTCTTGGACTTTTTGATACGGAAATGGTTGAAGAGTTTTTCAGAGCTGTATCAGATAACTGCGGTATGACATTACATATAAAGTTACTTGACGGTAAAAACAATCATCATATTGCAGAAGGAATATTTAAGGCTTTCGGAAGAGCTATGGATATGGCAACTCAAATTGATGATAGAATTGACGGAGTATTATCTACAAAAGGAATGTTGGAATAATGATAGCAATAATAGATTATGGAATGGGTAATTTAAGAAGTGTGCAAAAAGCACTTGAGTTTGTCGGTCAAGAAGCTGTAATTACCGATGATATAAAGGCAATGGAAAAGGCAGACAAGCTTGTGTTGCCCGGAGTAGGTGCTTTTGGTGATGCTATTTCCACAATAAGAGAAAAGGGCATTGATAAGGTTATATATGAAGGAGTATCAAAGGACAAGCCGTTTTTAGGTATATGTCTTGGTATGCAGATGGTATTTGATAAAAGCTATGAATATGGTGAATATGAAGGGCTTGGTCTTATACCGGGAGAAATTAAGCTGCTCCCGGACAATGTTAAAAAACCTCATATTGGCTGGAACAATTTAAATATAAAAATGAAAGCACCACTTTTTGAAAATGTTGGTGAAAGTCCTTATGTTTATTTTGTTCATTCCTATTATCTTGAAACGGATGCACCTGTAGTATCTGCTACAACTGATTATGGCAAGGAAATACAGGTTGCTGTACAAAAAGATAATATTTTTGCCTTACAGTTTCACCCTGAAAAAAGCGGTGATGTTGGGCTTGAAATTTTAAAGAGTTTTGGAGGACTATAATATGCAGATTTATCCGGCTATAGATATAATTGACGGTAAGGCAGTAAGACTGTCACAGGGCAGCTTTGATAATGTTACCGTATTTAATGATACACCTGCCGATGCGGCAAAGGATTGGGTTGATGCAGGTGCCACATATATACATATTGTTGACCTTGACGGCGCAAGATATGGTAAAACATTTGTTATTGATATTATTAAGGATATTAAGTCAAAATTTGATATTAAAATAGAAACAGGCGGCGGAGTAAGAACAATGAAGGATATTGATGACAGGATTGAAGCAGGCGCATCAAGGGTTATTATTGGTACGGCTGCCGTTAAAAATCCCGAATTGGTTAAAGCTGCTGTTGAAAAATACGGCAATAAAATAGCAGTAGGCGTTGATGCAAAAAATGGTATGGTGGCAATATCAGGCTGGGAGGAAGTAAGCGATATTTCAGCGGTTGAGCTTTGTCTTAAAATGAAGGATTACGGTGTTAATACTGTAATTTATACGGATATTTCAAAGGACGGTATGATGTGCGGTCCGAATATTGAGTCAACAAAAGACTTAATCGAAAAAACGGGTATGGATATTATTGCATCAGGTGGTGTTTCAAAAATGGAAGACATTGAAAACGTAAATAGTATAAATGCTGCCGGTGTTATTATAGGAAAGGCACTTTATAACGGTGCTCTTGATTTAAAGGAAGTTATAGATAAATTTGAATAATGGAGTGGTTTTATGGAAAAAACAGAGTCATTTAAGTCTAAAACAGTTCGATATGTTTTTTCTTATTTACTGATAACTGTTGGTGCTGTAATAGCTGCATTTGCTATTGAGGAATTTTTGGTTGCAAAGCAGATTTTAGACGGCGGTATTGTGGGTATATCAATTATTTTAAGTCAGCTTACAAAATTAAAGCTAAGTTATTTTATTGTAATTTTAAACATTCCCTTTCTTATTTTAGGATGGAGATTGTTGGGAAAAACATTTGCTTTTAAGGCTACTTATGCAATGATTGTATTTTCAATATTTCTTGTGGTATTTGAAGAAATGGAAGAGGTTACGTATGATCCTCTTTTGGCTACAGTTTACGGTGGTTTGTTTTTAGGTGTTGGTGTAGGCTTAATAATGAGAGCAGGCGGCTGTGTTGACGGTCTTGATACGGTTTCATTGCTTTTGAGCAAGAAAACACAATTTTCAACAGGTCAGATTATATTATTTTTTAATCTTATTATTTATTCCTGCGCAGGCTTTATTTTCGGTCCTGACAGAGCATTGTACAGCGTGCTTACATATTTTATTACTTCAAAGGTTATAGATATTGTGGAAACAGGTCTTGAACAGGGTAAGGCTGTTATGATAATTACCGAAAACGGTGAAAGAATAGCAGATACCATATATAAATCTCTTGGCAGAACTGTAACATTGCTTGAAGGTGAAGGCTTAATAAGCGGTAAAAAAATAGTTTTGTACTGTGTTGTAACTCGTATTGAACTTAGTGAGCTTAAAAGAATTGTTAAAGAGGATGACGGTTCTGCATTTATGACAATATCCGATGTATCTGAAATAGTAGGTGCACATATTAAAAAGAAAAAGGAATAGAATGGAGATATAGCTATGCATACTAAACGTATAATACCCTGTCTTGATGTAAACAATGGCAGAGTTGTTAAGGGTGTAAATTTTGTCAATTTAAGGGATGCAGGTGATCCTGTTGAGGTTGCTGCAATGTATAATAAGTCATTGGCTGATGAAATTGTATTTTTGGATATAACCGCATCATCTGATGCAAGAAGCATTATGCTTGATGTTGTGGCAAGAACTGCTGAACAGGTTTTTATACCCCTTACAGTTGGCGGTGGTATAAGGTCGGTTGAGGATTTCAGAAGAATATTAAGTGCAGGTGCCGATAAAATAGCAGTTAATTCGGGTGCACTTAAAAGACCTGAATTAATAAATGAAGCGGCTGAAAAATTTGGCAATCAGTGTGTTGTTGTTGCCATAGATGCAAAAAGACGTGATGACAACGGCTTTGATGTGTATTTAAACGGCGGCAGGGTTAATACAGGCAAGGATGCAGTTAAATGGGCTGTAGAGGCTGAAAAGAGAGGTGCAGGCGAGATACTTTTGACAAGTATGGATTGTGATGGTACCAAGGCAGGCTATGATATTGAGCTGACAAGGGCTATAAGTAATGCCGTATCTATTCCTGTTATTGCATCAGGCGGTGCAGGAACAATGGAACATTTTGCTGAGGCTCTTACAGACGGAGGGGCAGAAGCAGCTCTTGCGGCAAGCCTTTTTCATTACAGAGAAATGGAAATTATTGATTTAAAAAAGTATCTTGCAGAAAAGAATATTCCTGTAAGATTGAAATAGGTGATTGAAGTGGAAATTAAATTTAATAGTGACGGTTTAGTCCCTGCTATTGCTCAGGACTATGAAACAAAAGAAGTTTTAATGCTTGCCTATATGAATCAGGAGGCTTTTGACTTAACTGTTAAGACAGGCAAGGCTACATATTTCAGCCGTTCAAGACAAAGCCTTTGGATTAAAGGCGAAACAAGCGGTCATTATCAGCACGTTAAGGAAATAAGATATGACTGTGATTGTGACACTATATTGCTTTTAATTAAGCAGGACGGTGCAGCTTGTCATACAGGCAATTATTCCTGCTTTTACAGAAAATTGGAAGATTTTAAGGGAGAAGAATAAAATGGCAGATTTAGGTGAAATGTTACTTAAAGAATATGAGGTAATTAAGGACAGAAAAGAAAATATGCAGGAGGGTTCATATACCTGCTATTTATTTAATAAAGGTCTTGATAAAATTTTAAAAAAGATTGGTGAGGAAGCTACGGAAACAATTATTGCTGCAAAGAACAGTGACAAATCCGATATTGTAGGTGAAATATGTGATGTCCTTTTCCATACTGAAGTTATGATGGTTGAAAAGGGTATTTCATGGGAAGATGTTGCCTGTGAACTTTCTGAAAGACGTGCTAAAGAAAATATGAATGTTGAAAAGGAAGCAAAAAGAAAAGCTGAAAACAGAACAGATGAATGTAATATTAATTAATAAGTTATTTTGACAGCTTTTGAAAAAATTGGCTGACTATTTATTTTATTATCAGACAAAATAATAGTGTACCAACAAAATATTATTTTTTAGGAGGTAACTAAAATGTCTGGTAGCAATAGTAGTAGTAACAGAGTAAATGTTCCTGAAGCGAGAGAAGCTATGGATAAGTTCAAGTATGAGGTTGCATCTGAAATTGGTGTACCTTTAAAGAAGGGTTACAATGGTGACTTAACTTCTGCTCAGAATGGCTATGTAGGCGGCTATATGGTTAAGAAAATGATCGAAGAGCAGGAAAAGAGAATGGCTAATCAGGAATCTTAATTCTGTGAACTAAAAATTAAAATTAGCAATTAAGTTATAATTGCAGAAAGAGTCGGTGTTAATTTAATATCGACTCTTTTTTTTGAAATTACTATTTTGGGTTAAGTAATAAAATATACAGAAAAAATTATATTTATTGAAAAAGTTCTTTTTGTATGATAATATAACCTATGAGAACCAAAATGAAAGCTTGCTTTCAATTTTGGTCGAAAGGTTACCGACGCGTTAGCGGAGGTAGTTATATTGCCATGCAAAGCAGGGCAGCTGTGGAAGTAGAGCGAACAAAGCTACAGGAAGTTTTAACTTCCTGTAATATAACTTAAGAAAAGCAAAATGAAAGCTTGCTTTCAATTTTGACTGCAACATAATGAAAACTTAATGTTATATTTTTTGAAAGGAAGATGAAAATTGAAAAAGTCATTAATATTTTTATCAGTAACAGCAGGTATTTTAATGGCATCTCTCTGCTATGGTTCAGATGAAATTGCCATAAATGTA
>DBGCRA010000117.1:0-5787 GCA_048359195.1 Candidatus Gallispira sp. | reverse complement strand
CTTGCAAAGGTTATGAGAAAAGAGCTTAAGGTAAGAGGTGTTAAAAAACTTAAGGTTTGCTATAGCAAGGAAGAGCCCATTACTCCTCTTGAAAGTGAAGAAGTTACCAACAAGAGGAGAACTCCGGGAAGTGTCAGCTTTGTACCAAGCGTTGCAGGGCTTATTATTGGAGGAGAGGTTGTGAAAAAATTAATATTTATTTCACCAAAGGTGAAATAAATATTAATTTAAAATTCATCATCCGGATACTCTAAGGCATCAAGGGAATCCTTATGACAGTTTTTTGTTGAGAAATATGCACAATGGCTGCAGCGAGGTTCATCTGTAAAGCGGCTTGGAATTTCAGGCAGAGGTTTATAATTTTGACAGGTTTTTCTTTTATATACTCGCATAACATTACTCCTTTTTATGTTTTATACTTATATTTTAAAGCATAATATAAAAAATATTCTAAGTTATGTAAAAAATTACTTGCATTTATTTGATTATGGTGCTATAATTAATGTGTTAAATGATGTTCCGTAGGAGAGTGGGTTATGCCCACTCTTGTTTTATATTACTTTTAAAACAAAGAAAGGAGTCGATTTTTTGCAGGCTAAGGATATTGTAAAACTTACAGAGGAGGCTGTTATGCCTATATTAGAGAGCAAAGGCTTTGAGTTTGTAGACTGTGAGTTTGTTAAGGAAGGTCCTGACCGATATTTGAGAGTATATATTGATAAAGAAGGCGGCATTGGAATCAATGACTGTGAATATGTAAGCAGGGCTTTGGATGAAAAGCTGGGTGATGACCTTACAGAACAGCCTTATATTATGGAAGTAAGTTCTCCCGGCATTGACAGAGTATTAAAGAGAGATAAGGAATATATTAAATACAAGGACCGGTTAGTTGATGTGAAGCTTTTTAAGGCTGTTGACGGCTGTAAGGAGTTCAGAGGTAATCTTGTAGGTCTTATTGATGATAATGTGGTTATCACTGCTGAATCGGGAGAAAGACTTGAATTTAATAAAAAAGATGTTGCCGCTACCAGATTAGCTGTAATTTTTTAACATAGGAGGATAATTAAAGGAAATGGACAGTAAGGAATTAATTTTAGCTCTTGATCTTGTTGGTAAGGAAAAAGGCATTGACAAGGAAGTTATTTTTGAGGCTATTGAAAATTCATTGGTAACTGCTTGTAAGAAGGTTTATGGCAATTACTCAAATATGAGAGTTGAAATTGACAGAGAAACAGGTGAAATGCGAGCTTTTGCTCAAAGAGAGGTTGTTGAAGAGGTTGTAGACGATTTCACGGATATTTCACTTGAGGATGCAAGAGAGTTAAATCCTACTTATGAATTGGGTGATTTTGTTGATAATGATATTACTCCAAAGGATTTTGGCAGAAGTGCTGCACAGAGTGCAAAGCAGATTGTTGTGCAGAAACTTAGAGAAGCTGAAAGAGAAAAGGTTTATAATGAGTTTGCTGCAAAGGAAAGAGAATGTGACACTGCTATAGTGGAAAGAATTGACAGCAGAGGCAATGTAATTGTTAAACTTGGCAAAATGGATGCGGTTTTACAGCAAACAGAGCAGATTCCGGGAGAAATTTATAATGTTAATGACAGAATTAAGGTTTATATTTTAAAGGTTGTTAAAACCAGCAAAGACCCTCAGATAAAGGTTTCAAGAACACATTATGAGCTTATTAAGAGGTTATTTGAACTTGAGTCACCGGAAGTATTTGACGGTACTGTTGAAATTAAGGGCATTGCAAGAGAGGCGGGCTCAAGAACAAAGATGGCTGTTTATTCCAATGTTGAGGGTGTAGATGCTGTTGGTGCCTGTGTCGGACAAAACGGTTCAAGAGTTGACGCTATTGTTGATGAGCTTCACGATGAAAAGATTGATGTAATTCCTTGGAGTGAAGACCCTGCCGAATATATTAATGCAGCATTAAGACCTGCAAAGGTTGTGGCTGTTGAAATTAATGAAAGCGAGGAAGAAAAGAGTGCAAAGGTTGTTGTGCCTGATACACAGCTTTCACTTGCTATAGGTAAAGAAGGACAGAATGTAAGGCTTGCGGCTAAGCTTACAGGATGGAAGATTGATATTAAGAGTGAATCTCAGGCAAGAGCAACTGACTTTATTGATTTTGGAACAGTTGAATCTGAAGATGAGGACACTGAAGAATAATTTTTCGGGGAGGTAATTCTTTATGATTAAAAAGAAAGTACCTATGAGAAAATGCACAGGCTGTCAGGAAATGAAAAATAAAAAGGAGCTTATAAGGGTTGTCAGAAATGATTCCGGAGAGTTCTCTCTTGACACTACAGGCAAGAAGCCGGGCAGAGGGGCTTATGTATGCAGGAATATTGAGTGTCTTGAAAAGGCCTGCAAGAACAAGGGGCTTGAACGTTCATTTAAAACAGCTGTGCCAAAGGACTTATATGAGGAATTAAAAAAGCAGCTGGGGGAAAGTAATGAATAGAAAATTACAGTCAATGCTTTCTCTTTGTCAGAAAGCCGGTAAAATTGTTACAGGTGAGGACACGGTTGAAATTAATATTAAATCAAGAGATGCACTTCTTGTAATTATAGCAGGAGATGCATCTGAAAATACTAAAAATAAATTTGAGAATAAGTGTAAATACTATAATATTCCATATTTTATTTATTCCACTAAAGAAGAACTAAGCAGTTGTATCGGCAAGTATAACAGGTCGGTATATGCAATTATTGAAAAAAATTTTGCAGATAAAATAAGGGAAGGACTAATTAATTCCTTTGAGAACGGAGCTTAGTGATATGATGTAATGAAGTAATAATGATATAGGAGGTGTTTCTTTTGTCAAAGACCAGAGTATATGACTTAGCAAAGACATTGGAAATCAGTAATAAGGAGCTTCTTGTAAAGCTTAGAGAAATGGGTATTGAGGCAAAGAGCCATTCAAGCGGTATTGAGGAGGCAGACGTAAACAGGGTTTTAGATGCTTTTGCTAAAAAGGATAAAGAGCCTGAAAAGAAAGCAGAGCCTAAGGCAGAAAAAAAGTCTGAAAAAAGAGCAGATAATAAGACAGAGAAAAAGTCTGAAAAGAGAGCAGATAAAAAAAATCCTGTTCAAAAACAGGACAAAAAAACTGCTCCAAAGCAGGAGAAAAAGCCTGAAAGAAAACCTGAACCCGTAAAGGCAGCTTTTGCTGAAGATGAAGGCAATTCAAAGAAAAATAAGAAAAAGAATAAGAAAAACAAAAACAAGAGCTTTAATCATCCTGCACCTATTGTTGAGGAAAGCAAAGAAGAAGAAATTCTTGAAATTCAGATTTCTGACAGTATTACGGTCAAGGAATTGGCTGAGAAGATTAACAAGCCTTCATCTGCTGTAATTATGCAGCTTATGAAATTTGGTGTAATGGCATCCGCAAATCAGGAAATTGACTTTGAAACTGCTGAAAAGGTTTGTGAAAACTTTGATATTATTGTTGAAAAAGCAGAGGAAATTGACCTTCTTGAAGAGGCATTCAGGGAAGAAGTTGACAATGAGGCTGATTTGGAGGAAAGACCTCCTGTAGTTGTAGTTATGGGTCACGTTGACCATGGTAAAACATCTTTACTTGATTCAATAAGACACTCGCACGTAACTGCAAAAGAAGCAGGCGGTATTACACAGCACATAGGTGCTTATACTGTTTCCATTAACGGAAAGCCTATTACATTTTTGGATACACCGGGTCATGAGGCGTTTACTGCAATGAGAATGAGAGGAGCTCAGGTAACTGATATTGCAATTCTTGTAGTTGCTGCCGATGACGGTGTAATGCCTCAGACTATTGAGGCAATTAACCATGCAAAGGCTGCCGGAGTAGAAATTATTGTTGCTATTAACAAAATTGATAAGCCCGGCGCTAATCCTGAAAGAGTTAAGCAGGAATTAGTAGAATATGGTTTAGTATCTGAGGACTGGGGTGGAGATACTATATGTGTGCCTGTTTCAGCAGTAAGCAAAGAGGGTATTGATTCACTTCTTGAAATGATTATTCTTGTTGCGGAAATGAAGGAATTAAAGGCTAATCCCAACAAGAGAGCAAGAGGTAACATTATTGAAGCACAGCTTGACAAGGGCAGAGGTGCAGTGGCAACTGTACTTGTACAGAGCGGTACACTTAACGTTGGTGACCCTATTGTTGCAGGTGCTTCCTACGGAAGAATACGAGCAATGATGAATGATAAGGGACAGAAGGTTAAGAAAGCAGGTCCTTCTATGCCTGTTGAAATTTTAGGTCTTAATGAAGTGCCTATGGCAGGTGATATGTTCTATGTTGCCGAAAACGAAAAGAAGGCAAGGCAGGTTGCTGAATCAGTAATAGCAAAGAGCAGAGAAGAATTAATTAAGGAAACGCCTCAGAAAGTAAGTCTTGATGACTTATTTAATCAGATTCAAAGCGGTAATGTTAAGGAACTTAACATTGTAATTAAGGCTGATGTTCAGGGTTCCGTTGAAGCAGTTAGGCAAAGTCTTGAAAAGCTTTCAAATGATGAGGTCAGAATAAGAACCATACACGGCGGTGTTGGCGCTGTTACGGAATCTGACGTTATGCTTGCAAGTGCATCAAATGCTATTATTATTGGCTTTAACGTAAGACCAGAAGCGTCTGCAAAGAATGTGGCAGAGGATCAAAAAGTAGATATCAGATTGTACAGAGTTATTTATAACGCTATTGAGGATATAACTGCCGCTATGAAGGGTATGCTTGATCCCGTATATGAAGAGAAGATTGTAGGTCATGCTGAAATCAGACAGATTTTCAAAGCAAGCGGTGTTGGTACAATTGGCGGATCTTATGTTACTGATGGTAAATTTGTAAGAAATGCAAAGGTAAGAATTATAAGAGACGGTATTGTAGTATATGATGGTGAGCTTGCCACTTTAAGAAGATTTAAGGATGATGTTAAGGAAGTAAATGCAGGCTATGAATGTGGTTTACTCTTTAACAAGTTTAATGATATTAAGGAAGGCGATATTGTTGAAGCCTTCGTTATGGAGGAAATTAAGCGTTAATGAAAACCAATAACAGAATGATTCGTATTAATGACGAAATCAAAAAGGAACTTTCTGAAATTATTAGGGCTGACTTAAAAGACCCGAGAGTAGGTGTAATCACTTCAGTGCTTAAGGTTGAAACAACAAATGACCTTAAGTACTGCAAGGTGTATATAAGTGTTCTTGGTGACGAGGAAAAGAAAAATGAGGTTATGTCTGTACTTAAGGGTGCGGCAGGTTTTATGAGAAGCCTTATTGCCAGAAGAATTAATTTGAGAATAACTCCTGAATTTAATTTTATTCCGGATGATTCTTTAGATTACAGCTTTAAGATTGACAAAATTCTTAAGGAAATAAACAATGATAACTAGGAGGTAATTGTATGTACGAAAACTCCATAATTAAGGATATTGAAAATGTACAGACAATATACATTACAGGCCATACAAATCCCGACGGTGACTGTATTGGTTCTACCTTCGGATTTGCACTTGCTATGGCTAAACTTGGCAAAAAGCCTGTAATACTCCTTGAGGATTATGCTGAAAGGTTTAATATATTAAAGGGCAGAGAATATGTGTTTAAGGACGATTATTCACAGATAAAGCCTGAGATTATGTTTTCCATAGACTGTGGCAGCAAAGAAAGACTGGGAACTGCTGAAAGTGTATTTGAAAGAGCTGAACGTACCTACAATATTGACCACCATATAAGCAATGCCAACTTTGCTGATGTCAATATTGTAAATGGCAATGCATCATCTGCC
>DBGCRA010000116.1:0-2746 GCA_048359195.1 Candidatus Gallispira sp. | reverse complement strand
TTAATTCACCCCAGAAGTGTAAAAATACTTAGAATGAACGGCAAAAAAATTGACCATAACACCATAAGGGTTGTAAATACGTATATGCTTGTTTATATAATGATTTTTGCTTTATCTATGCTTATTTTATCTCTTGATGATTTTGACCTTACTACTACATTTACGGCAGTTTCAGCTACATTTAACAATATAGGTCCGGGACTTGGTATGGTTGGTCCTACGGGGAATTTTTCGCAATTTTCAGTGCTTTCAAAGGTGGTTATGATATTTGATATGCTTGCAGGCAGACTTGAAATTTTCCCTTTGCTGGTGCTTATTACTCCGGCAACATGGAGAAAAAACGGATAAATATTATGTTTGTATAATTGAAATTTTGAATTTGCTGCGTCCGGTAACAGATATGGTTTTGTTAGTGATGAACTTTTTCAATATGAATAGTTTGTTTATATGACCTGTATAAAAATAATTTGCTTGACAATTTTTTGAAAACTTGATAAAATACTTAAGTATCGAGTGGCAAAAGGCGTAAATCCAGATTATTGGATTTACGCCTTTTATTATATTTGCTGCTTATAAATAAGGTTGTGGCAGCTTTCCTAAAAAAGACTCCGCTAAAAAAGGAGGAATTATGGAAAAAAATTCAATTAACAAAATGGGTACAGCACCCATTAAAAAATTAATGCTGACAATGGGAGTGCCAATGATTTTATCAATGATGCTTCAAGCGTTGTACAATATTGTAGACAGTGCTTTTGTTGCGAATATTCCACAAAACGGTGAGGCAGCATTAAATGCCCTTACTCTTGATTTTCCAGTGCAGATGCTTATGGTTGCAATAGGTATAGGCACAGGTGTGGGAACAAATGCTCTTCTTGCAAGAAGTCTTGGACAGGGTGACAGCGAAAAGGTAAACAGGACAGCAGGAAATGCAATATTTTTAGGTATTGTTATATGTGTTGTATTTATTTTGTTTGGTATTTTTGGAGTAAATGCTTATGTAAGTACACAGACTTTGAATCCTGTTATTTTGGAAATGGCTGTTGATTATTTGCGTATATGCTGTGTTATTTCATTTGGCATAGTATTCTTTTCAATTTTTGAAAAGCTTTTACAGGCGACAGGACGTTCAACATTTTCAACTATTGCCCAGATTTCAGGTGCAGTAACAAATATTATTCTTGACCCTATATTGATTTATGGTTTGCTTGGTTTGCCTGAAATGGGAGTTAAGGGTGCAGCTTATGCAACTGTAATTGGTCAGATTGTATCCTGCCTTTTAGGGCTTATATTCCATTTGAAGTTTAACAGGGAAATTAAAAACAGTGTAAGATATTTTAAGCCTTCTTTAAGAATTATAGGTGAAATTTATGCCATAGGTTTCCCTGCTATTATTGCACAGGCATTAATGTCAGTAATGACTTATGGTCTTAACATTATATTCGTAGGCATTAACGAAGCTGTTGTTACGGCTTATGGTCTTTATTACAAGATTCAGCAGTTTATATTGTTTGCAGCCTTTGGCTTGAGAGATGCAATTACTCCTATAGTATCATTTAATTATGGTATGAGAGATAAAAAGAGAGTTAAGGAGGGTATAAAGTATGGTATGATTTATACTCTTGTTATTATGGTAATAGGTCTTGGGGTTCTTGAAGTATTTGCTTTGCCTTTTTCGGCAGTTTTCGGGCTTTCGGGCACAACAAGAGATTTGTGCGTAAGTGCAATGAGAATAATATCAATAAGTTTTATATTTGCAGGTGCCAATATTGCTTATCAGGGAATATTCCAGGCTGTTGACGGCGGCATAGAGTCTCTTGTTATTTCAGTATGCAGACAGTTTATATTTGTATTGCCCTTAGCCTATGTACTCTCACTTATTGTAAGATCGGGCAGTGCAGGTGTATGGCTTGTGTGGCTTACATTCCCTATAGCTGAAATTGTATCGGTTATTATTGCAAGTATTTTTATGTCAAAAATTAATAAGAAAAAAATAATTATATTGGAGGGATGATTATGAAAAAAATAATTACCATCAGCAGAGAATTTGGCAGCGGCGGAAGAACTATTGGTAAAATGATAGCTGAAAGGCTTGGCTATGATTACTATGACAAGGAGCTTATTGAAAAGGTTGCCGAAAGCTCAGGCTTTGATAAGAAATTTATTGAAGAAGGTGGAGAGTATTCTCCGACTAAAAGTAAATTTGCTTATGCTTTTGTAGGCAGAAGTATAAATGGTATGTCTGTAAGTGATTATATACTTAATATTCAGCGTCAAATAATACTTGATCTTGCTGAAAAGGGTAATTGCGTAATTGTAGGCAGATGTGCCGATTACATATTAAGAGAAAGAGATGATGTTCTCAATGTGTTTATACATGCTGATACTGATAAAAAGGCAGAGAGAATAGTTAAGCTTTATGGCGAAACAAATATTAAGCCGGAAAAAAGACTTGAAGAAAAGGATAAGAAAAGAAGTGTAAATTATAAGTATTACACTGACAGAACATGGGGTATGGCTAAAAATTATCATTTAACCCTTGACAGCGGCATTTTTGGTATTGAAAAGTGTGTGGATATAATTACAAATTTAAGTAGGGAATTGTAATATAAACAGGCTGTCGTAAAACAGGAAACTGTTTTGCGACAGCCTTGTTGTTTTAATGCTTATGATTACAGTCACAATCATGGTCGTGGTGATGATGATGCTCGTGACCACAGCTGCAATCGTGGTCGTGATGATGATGCTC
>DBGCRA010000115.1:0-6659 GCA_048359195.1 Candidatus Gallispira sp. | reverse complement strand
ACAATGGTATAATAACAGAAAATGATTATACTGTGGGCTATGGTGAAAATATAAATGTAGCAACAGGCGGTACAGTTACAATTACAGGTCAAGGTAACTATACAGGAATAGCATCAAAGCATTTTGTAATCAAAAAGGCACCCCTTAATGTTTCAGCGAAAAGCAAAACTGTTGTTTATGGTGATGAAATCAAGATTGATATAAGCTATTCAGGCTTTGTAAATAATGAAACTACGGAAGTAATTAAATCTCCTGCTGTTGTTAGTGGATTTGATGTATTGCCTTCTGTTGGTCAGTACAAGATTGTATTAAACGGAGCAGATGCTGATAATTATGAAATGGTTTATGATGAAAATGCAGTCCTTACTGTAGATAAAAAAGATATTTCTATTTATGAATTAAAGGTATTGGATAAAGATTATGATGGTAATATTAATGCAGTTGTTGATAGTAGCAGTGTTGTATTTGAAGGATTGCTTGAAAATGCCGATGTTAAGATTGATACAGAAGCAGTAAAGGCTGAATTTGCTTCTTATGAAGTAGGAGAAAATATATCTGTTGCAGTAACGGGACTTGCCATAATTGGCGACTCAGCAAATAATTATAATCTTATAACTACTGAATTTGATACTTCTGCAAGTATTTTAGCCGTTGAAAATGCTGCTTATATTGCAAGTCAGATTAAGGAGTTAACAGTTGAAAAGAATGCCGTAGCTGTAATATTACCTGAAGTGCCTGAAGGATATAATGTTAAAATAAAGTCATCAAGTGACAAAGGTATTGTAGGCCTTGACGGTAAAATTACGCCTGATGGTAATGAAAGGACTGTTGATTTAATATTGACAGTTTATAATCAAGATGAAAGTGATGCAGCAGATACTGCTGTTATTACTGCAACTATTCCTGCGGCGACAGTATTAGATGTAGAGGTATTAGCAACTGAAGGTGGAACTGTAACAGAAAATGGTCCATATTTTAAGAATTCTGAAGCAACATTTACTGCTGTTGCTGATGAGGGATATGGATTTGCTGGCTGGTATTCAGGCGATGAATTGCTTTCAACTGATTCATCATATATTGTGACTGTTACTGAAAATATTTCTTTTACTGCTAAGTTTGAAAAGTTAATTGAAACAAGTACAGAAACAAGCACTGAGGTAAGTACAGAAATTAGTACTCAGACAGGTACAGAAACAAGCACAGAAACCACAACTGTTGCACACAAAAGCAACGGAGGTGGCGGAGGCGGCGGAAGTGTTTCTGCTGCATATAGTGTAAAGTTTGATACTAATGGCGGTACTCGGATAAAAACAGTTTCATTAACTAAAAATAAAGTATTAAAAGAACCTGAAGCTCCTGTAAAGGACGGTTATGTTTTCGATGGCTGGTATAGTGACAGTATGTTTGAAAATAAATATGATTTCAATACAAAGGTAACAGGTTCAATTACTCTTTATGCAAAATGGATAAAAAATGAAGATATCACAGAAGAAACACCTGAATCTGTTGATGAAAAGACTGAATATGATTTAACAAAGTCACAAATTATTATGACAATAGATTCTTATGATGTAAGTATATTTGGCGAAATTGTCAGAAATGATGTTGTACCCAAAATTGTGAACGAAAGAACAATGCTTCCTATAAGAATTATTGCCGAAGCACTTGATGCAAGTGTTGATTGGAATGGTGCCGAGAAAAAGGTAACAATTAATAAAAATGATGGCACTGAGATTGTGGTTTTAATCAATTATGAAAAGGCTTATGTAGATAATAAGGAAATAACGCTTGATTCAGCGGCGTTTATTGAAAACAATAGAACATATCTTCCTGTAAGATTTGTAGCTGAAGGTTTAGGATCAAAGGTTGATTGGAACAGTAATACAAAACAGGTAGTTATAACAAAATAAGTACATAAAATAATTGTATTTATTATGGAGTATGCTCTTTGATGTTCTAAACAATAATAGGGCATACTCCTTTATTGTTCAGAGAGGTAAAATTTTATGATAAATAAAATCATTAGAATATTAATATTAACAGTTTTATGTATATATATATTCGGAGGAGTTTTCATGGCAGCGGCAAATCAGCATGGATTAAATGCAGATATTTCAATTGAAGATAATGAACAGGATAGCAATGGAATAAAAATTAATGTTACAGCTGAAATACCACCAGAAACAAATATACAGGGAATACAGATTGATTTTAATTATTCTGATAACTTTCCTACAATAAACAAAGAAAAAACAAGAATTATTTCAAATACAACTGGCTGGTCTATGGTTGGAATAACAGAAAAGAATCTTTTATCTGTTGGAAACATTAGTAAAGTTGGAGGAAAAATTGAGGCAGAGCTTGTGTTTGAAATGCCGAAAAATATTACATCATATATACAATATAAATTTTCTGTAGGAGATGCAATAGCGAGTACATCTGATGGCAGAGAGCTTGAATTTAATGTGCTGAATAAAGAGCTGATTATAGAAAGGAATAGTTCTGAAGTAACGGAAAATACTACAGCTAACAGTAATTCAGGAATCATTATGGCAGAAACAACAGAAATAACAACGATGACTATTGATGAATCTGAAACAGAAATAACAACTATTATAAAGCAAAACAGCACATCAAGGGTTTCATCGGGAGGTAGCAGACTAATATCTGAAACTACGAGTTCAATAAGTAATGATAAAAAAACAGACATAATAAATCAGACAAATTCAATAGTTATGAAAATTGATTCAGCTGATATTAATATTTTTGGAAAAGTATTGAAAAATGATGTGCCTCCTATAATAATGAACAGCAGAACTATGCTGCCTATAAGAATAATAGCTGAAAGCTTAGGAGCAAAGGTTGATTGGGACGGTAATAATAAACAGGTTATAATTACAAAAGAAAATACTAAAATTGTTATTGCAATAGGTTCTAAAGAAGCATTTGTTAATTATAAGGCCTTTTCTATTGACTCACCACCGATTATACGAAACGGTAGAACCTATGTGCCTGTAAGATTTGTAACTGAAAATCTTGGAGCAAAAGTTGATTGGAATGGAGATGGTAAAACAATTACAATTACAAAATAATTAGGAAAATATATGTTTTGTTGGCAAAACTATTGTTTGTAAAATAGAATTATTTTTATTATTAAGATTTTTGGATTTATAATTGATATTTCTATGAAGGAGATTTACAAGCTATATATTTACTTACAATGGATTGAAATTTGATTATAATTAAAAAGTTTATTTTGAATTGTGGATTGGGAAATACGATTAAATACTGTTGTTAGGTCTATTCCAAAGATTGTGTAAACATCTAAGCTGATGAATAATAAAATTAATCAGTTTAGATGTTTTGTTTCTTATAGAAAATTGATTATTATAATTAGATATTGTAAATTATATATAAATTATATATAATGAAAATAATGGTACTTTACGAAGAACATTAAAACTAAAGTAGAAAGAATGTAAAAATATGATATATATATGACATTAGCAGAAGAAAAGGGGAAAAAACATGGAAACAAATTTACAACTATATATATATACTGTTAATGAATATAAGCGTTTTGCAAAGTACCTTCCAATTAAGGAATTTAATTCACTTACAGATTCATATTCAGAAGCTGATTATGTTGGATTACAAGTCCGCTTGATGTTGTTGCGGAAATATTATAGTGATGGAAAGAAACCGGAAAATGTGAATATTAAAAGAATTGTTAAAGAAGCGAAAGTAGTGTTTCCAGATGCTGCGAATGAATTGCAAAGTTTGGCTGACGAGTTTGACAGAATTGAAAACAACAGATTGAACATATATTATCAGATGGAACAAAGCTAAATCTTTATGCTACTATCGAAGATTCCGTATATGGATTATATCTGCATGCAGACGAAAGTAAGATAAACCGACTTATGAATACTTCAGAAGCGATACGATTTATTTGTATTAGGAAGTATGTTCTTGAAATTGAAAAGATTATTTTTAAATTATATGATATTCTTGAAAAACGTAATGTAACTATACCAATGCTTTCTATTACAGATCGTTCCCCCATGATTTATTTGGGTGATCCTAAAACAAATACTCAACAGGTTACGACTTCTTATTGGTCAAATGTTTATGGCTGCGATGCTACAGAAGATGATTTAATTGAGATAGAAAAAGAACTTTTAGATGAAGAAAAACAAATACTTTTATTCTGTATGAAATTTGTGGATGTTCTAAAACAAAGACCGTTGCAAATTAAAAAAATAGAGGAGTATATTCATCCTATTGCATTGAAAGGTTGGGGTGATTTCAAAAAAGTGCAAGAATTTATAAATAGCATACCGAATCCCGGAATCACATCAAAAGTACGATATAATCAGTCAAGAGATACAGCCTATGTGAGAATTCTTCCTAATTGTAGATGATGCATTTTCTATAGATGCACCTCATATTTTTAGTGGGGTCTATGAAATTGCTCTTGGAAAGTGGTCTGGGAAATGGATGATTCATACTTTTGGTGGAGAACATTTGGATTCAATTTATAAGAATTAAAGAATAGATCATAACAAATACTCCAATTAAAGATCATGCTCTTTTAAAGTATAGGTTGAATGTCAACATTCTTAAAAAAGATTAATATATTAAGTAGATAAATTATGTGGATTATATAGTAGTACATATTTCAAGTGTAGATATATTGTAATAATTTAATTTTGATGGTACTGTAAATTAAATCATTTTTTCTATAAATTTTACCCATAAATTTACCCACAATGAACTAAAAATTAACTATAAATAAAAGAATTATTAACAGTTAAAGATTGCTCAAAGGGGCTTAAATACTACTATTTCACAAAAAGTAAATTAATATGAAAATGCGTGAGTCAACCTCATAACCCGAAGGTCGTTGGTTCAAATCCGGCCCCCGCAACTCAAAAGCCTGTAAACATCAGCGTTTGCAGGCTTTTTTCTATGCAAAAATTAAGTCGGGAAAAATGCATTTCCCGACTTTTTCCCGACTTGGTATTTTGTTATTCTGCAAAGAGATAGTTTATTCTTGAAGCTGCATCTGCCTTTATTTCAGGAACAACATGAACATAAATATCAGCAGTAATTGAAATATTGCTGTGTCCTAAAAGAGTTGATATTGTTTTTATGTCAACTCCTTTTTCAAGCAATTTACTGGCATATGTATGTCTCACGTTATGAAATTTACGATACCTTACATTAGCTCTTGTAAGGGTTCTTCGCCATGCTCTTTGCATATTACGAGCGTTAATTGGCAGACAACCTTTTGTTGTAAAAAGAAAGTCGGTATCGGTATATTGTAATCCAAAACTTAAAAATAACCCTTTTTGCTTATTTATATGCTTTTTTAAGTCCTTTATTAAACCTTTAGGAATAGGTACTGTTCTTGTTTTATTATTTTTTGTGCTGCCAAGCTGTATTTCTCTTTTTGATGTGTTTTCATCTTCATATATATGTACTGTTTTTAACGCTTGCTTTACTGTTATTTCAGCAGTATTTATATTAATACAGCCTAATTCAAGACCCAACAATTCACCTTCGCGAAGTCCTGTCGCAAGAGCCAATTTAAAAAGATAGTACATATAATCACGACTATTCTCTGTTATGGCTTCTATTTCCTCATCTGTAAATATATCAATATTATCTTTTTTATTTTCTGTAGTCTTTTCTTTTGGTATTACTATCCTAAATGTAGGATTAGTAAGCATATATTGATTTGTTATACAGAAATTAAAAAAATTCCTCAAAATCTTATTAAGATTAAATATTTTGCTTGAAGCTATTCCCTCCGAAAATAGTTTGTTATAATATTGCTGTAAGTAAAGAAACTTAATATCGCACAACCTTTTTGAATTTAACTCTGTAGGCTTTACATAGTTGTTATAAACAAGAGCATATCTTGCAAGAGTATTATGGGCGGTATGTACTTTAACATAATCGAAAAGCCACGTCTTCATTAAATCGCCTAATGTCATTTTATCATAATCTATTGTAAGACCTTTATTGAGTTCTGCAAGATAGGCATCCTTTTTAGCTATAGCTTCTTTTTGATTTTTGCCATAAAATTCCTTTTTAATAGGTTTACCCTCAGGGGTAGTACCTACAGTGGCTGTTACTCTATAATATTTGTATTTGCCTTTTTCAACATTTGTTTTTACTGCCATAATATCACTCCTTTTTAATTTTAGGCATAAAAATAACACCTTGATAGGTGCCCAAAAGTGTGATATAATAATCTTGTTGAGGGATATTATATCACACCTTGGATATACTAAAGGTTATAGTATCTTTAAAGTCCTCTGTTAGTAGCAGGGGGCTTTTTATTTGTTGTATTAATTTTTTACAACAAATAGATTGACAAAATTTGACAATAATGTTATAATATTTTTGTAATTTATAGTACTGTTAAGCTTTAATACTTAACAGATTACTCCTTTTAAGTCCCCTGTTTGTAGCAGGGGACTTTTTTATTAATTTGCTTATCAGGGTATTACCCTAAACAAAATTCTGCTTTGTTTATTTTGTCGAACTATTAAATCAACAAAATGTATTAAAATATGATATAGTAACTACAGAGGATTTTTGTGGATTTCATAATTCTCTATTCAAGCGCAGGTTGTTCGAGAGCCTGC
>DBGCRA010000114.1:0-5857 GCA_048359195.1 Candidatus Gallispira sp. | reverse complement strand
TGAAACTCTTTCTTTAAGAGTAGAAAGACATGTTTCCAATGCCTTAAAGGTTGTGGAATATCTTAGTAATCATCCTCAGGTTGAGGCTGTACATCATCCTTCAGTAACCGATGATGAGGAGCAGAAGAAATTATATGCTAAGTATTTCCCTAATGGCGGCGGCTCTATATTTACATTTGAAATTAAGGGTGATGCTCAGAAGGCTAAGGACTTTATTGATAATCTTGAGTTATTCTCACTCCTTGCTAATGTTGCTGATGTTAAGTCGCTTGTTATTCATCCTGCTACAACTACTCACAGCCAGTGCACAGAGGAAGAACTTTTAGACCAGGGTATCAAGCCTAATACTATAAGACTTTCTATCGGTACTGAAAATATTGATGATATTATTGAAGATTTAGAGGAAGCTTTCAAGGCTGTTAAATAATAAATAAATTGTACCCTCAATGCCGAAAGGGATTGAGGGATAATTTTTAAACATAAATCATACAAAACAAATATGAATAATATGAAAAGAGGGGTGGGTAAATTGGGCTTATGGTTACCCTTTATATTTGGCGTGATTTCTGTGTTAATTGATATATTAATTCCCACAGCACAAGCTCAGTCCAATATAGATTTTAATTATTATTTGTTTATCAGTGTCATTGTAACTGTACTTGCATTGGTATTGGCTTTATATTCTGTTTTTAATAAAAATGCAGCCAAAAGATATAAGGATAAGGCTCCCTTTTTTGCCGGTGTAATAATATTGGTTTCCATTATAAATATTATTACCAGAAAACTGGCTTTGCTGCCTGTTATATACTTTCCGTCCAATTCAAGAGTTATAGGGGCAATAGTTGAGGACAGAATATTAATTTTAAAATGTCTTTTATATTCGGCAAGACTGTTGTTTGTTGGCTTTTTAGGCGGTACCCTTGCCGGTATAGTAACAGGTGTGGGCATTGGTTTTAATGAAAAAATTTCCTACTGGTTAAGTCCTGTTATAAGATTTTTGGGACCTATACCGGCTACTGCTTGGATTCCTTTGGTATTAATATGCTTTCCTTCCACTGTATCTGCAAGCTGTTTTTTGATAGGGTTGTCTGTATGGTTTCCCGTAAATGTAATGACCAGCAGTGGTATAAGAAATATTGCAAATTCTATGTTTGAGGTTTCATCAACATTAGGAGCAAATGTTATCTATAAAGTATTTAAGGTTGGTATTCCTGCTGCAATGCCCAGTATATTTTTGGGAATATTCAATGGCAGCAGTTCTGCTTTTGTAACATTGATGACAGCAGAAATGATGGGTGCCAAATATGGTATTGGCTGGTATGTAAACTGGGAAGAGCCATAGATATTGCGGCTAAAATCTGAAATACTATTGCCGTAATAAGCTTGGCGCTTATATTTTGCCATGGAGTTACAGGCAGGGTATTCATAATATAGCCTTCGATGTCCAATAAATTTCTTTTAAATCTTAATATAGTCATTATAAAGCTTAATGCAGTAGCAAATATAATCATAAGAACAAAAAGCATTATTAAAATTATACTTGACAAATTTAACAGTGCTATATCATCGGGAATAAAACGTGTATACACAGAACTTATAAGACCAAGCAAAATTAATGCACCATAAAATGGGATAAGTATTCTGCCCATTGCTTTGAATTCATAATTTAAAAGTTTAATTAACATTTAAACACCTCCCTGAAAAGTGCATCAACACTTTTTCTTTGTTTATCTCTGATATTGTCAACCATATCTTGCATAACGATTTCGCCGTTATTAATGAACAAAACTTCGTCAAGTATTTTTTCAACATCTGCAATAAGGTGAGTTGAAATAAGAACTGCGGCATTTTCTGAATAATTAGATATTATTGTATTTAAAATATAATCTCTTGTAGCAGGATCAACACCTCCCATGGGTTCGTCAAGGAGATATAGTTCTGCTTTCCTGCTCATTACAAGTATAAGCTGTACTTTTTCTTTGTTGCCTTTTGAAAGGGTTTTAAACACTGCGTTTTCATCTATTCCAAGACTTTTGATCATAGCTTGTGACTTATCAGTGTCAAAGTCACTGTAAAATGTATTATAAAATGCTGAAAGCTCTTTTATTTTCATCCAGTCAGGAAGAGCTACACAGTCGGGAAGATAGGAAATTACTCTTTTGCTTTCCACACCTACCTTACTGCCTTTTATAAATATTTCTCCTGATGTAGGAGTTAAAAGTCCGTTGGCAATTTTGATTAATGTTGTTTTTCCGCTGCCGTTTGGCCCTAAAAGACCTATTATTCTGCCTCGATTAACGGTAAGGCTTAAGTTGTTAAGTGCTATTTTGCTTCCGTAGCTTTTGCACAGGGAATTGCACTGTAAAATTATATTATCCATTTAATTTTCTCCTTCTTTAAAATTTTTAATAAGCTCAATGGTTTCTTCTTTTTCATAGCCGATTTTTTTCATATTTATTAGAAAAGACTGTATATTGTTATTGGCAATTTCTGATTTTAGAGTGTGTATAATATTTTCATCTTCTGTTATAAATCTGCCGCTTGTTCTGTTGGAATATACAAGACCTGTGCTTTCAAGCTCTGACAAGGCTCTTTGCATAGTGTTTGGATTTACTCCTGCCTGAGAAGCAAGTTCACGGACAGAAGGCAGTTTTTCCCCGGCTTTAACATCATTTGAAACAATAAAATTCTTCATATGTTCTATAATCTGAGAATATATGGGTCTGTCATCATCAAAGCTCCAGTTCATTTTTATCCCTCCTTTTTGTATTATTGTATTAATTGCCTAATACAATAATACTATACTTATTAATATTTGTCAAGTAAATAATCTTGATTAATTTTGTTTATTGTTGTATAATAAAGTGATTTATTATGTAATGTGAGGGCTTATTATGGACTTTATTGAAAGTAAAGACTTAAAATATGAATATACCAGATTTGATGAAGAAACAAATAAAAGGGAAGTTATTGAGGCTCTCAAAGGTGTGGATATTACTGTAAAAAAAGGTGAATTTGTTTCAATATTGGGACACAATGGTTCAGGCAAGTCTACATTTGCAAAGCTTGTAAACGGACTTAATATGCTTACGGGAGGCACACTTTATGTTAAGGGGTTAGATGCCTCTAAGGAAGAAAATATATGGAATATAAGACAAAATGTAGGTATGGTATTCCAAAATCCCGATAATCAGATTATAGCAACTGTTGTTGAAGAGGATGTTGCCTTTGGTCCTGAAAACATTGGTATGCCTCCAAAGGACATAGTTAAAAATGTAGATATAGCATTAAAGGCGGTAAGTATGGAGGAATTTAGGAAAGCGGCTCCTGCTTATCTTTCAGGAGGTCAGAAGCAGAGAGTTGCCATTGCAGGAATTCTTGCAATGAAACCTGAGTGTATTATACTTGATGAACCTACCGCAATGCTTGACCCTTTAGGCAGAAAAGAGGTTATGGACACAATAACAAGGCTTAACAAAGAGGAAGGCATTACTATTGTTCTCATAACTCACTATATGGAAGAGGCGGTTTTGTCTGACAAAATAATCGTTATAAATAACGGTAAAGCAGAGGCAGAGGGAACACCAAGAGAGATATTCAGAAATGTGGAAAAAATGAGGAGCTTATATCTTGACGTGCCCCAGATAACAGAGCTTGCTTATTTAATTAACAAAGAAAATAAAAAAATGCCTGATGATATACTGACTATTGATGAATTTATTGATAAGGTTAATGAAATAGGCATTAATGAGAATTTCTCATATAAGAAACAGGAAAAAAGCAGCAAGGGCAGCAATGAGCCTATACTTGAAATAAAAAACCTCACCCATATATACGGAGAGGAAACGGTTTTTGAAAGTATTGCATTAAAAAATGTCAGCCTTACTGTAATGAAAGGCGATTTTATTGGCTTAATAGGTCATACAGGTTCAGGCAAGTCTACTCTTATACAGCACCTTAATGCTCTTATAAAGGGCAATGAGGGAGGAGTATATTTTAAAGGCAAAGATATTAATGCTGACAAAAGCAAACTAAAGGAAATAAGACAGAAAATAGGTCTTGTGTTTCAGTATCCCGAACATCAGATATTTGAAAGCACAATATATGATGAAGTTGCATTTGGTCCCAAAAACTGCGGACTTGAAGGTGATGAGCTGGATAAAAGGATAAGAGAGGCTTTAAGTTTTGTAGGAATGAACGAGGGATATTTTAATAAATCCCCCTTTGATTTGTCAGGAGGACAAAAAAGAAGGGTTGCCATTGCAAGTGTACTTGCAATGAAGCCTGAAATACTTATATTGGACGAGCCTATGGCAGGTCTTGACCCATACGGCAGGGATGAAATACTTGGAAATATTAAAAAAATGCACGATGACCTTGGAATAACGGTTATACTTGTTTCACACTCAATGGAAGACATAGCAAGTATTGCCGATAAAATCATTGTTATGAGCAAAGGCGAAGCGGTAATGTATGATACTGTGGACAATGTTTTTAAAAGGGCAGATGAGCTTGTTGAAATAGGGCTTAATGCACCACAGATGACATTGCTGTTTACAAGACTTAAAAATCTTGGCATTGATGTGCCCTCTAATGTGTATGACGTAAAGGAAGGAGCGGAAATACTTATTTCTGCTTTAAGGAAATAAAAATGAATTTGACAATAGGACAATATTATCCGGGTGAATCTGTTATTCACCGCCTTGATGCCAGAACAAAAATTATGGCTACATTTATATATATTGCTGCTATATTTATTGCAAAAGGAATAATAGGTTATGGACTTTGTGCTCTCCTGCTTTTGCTTATGATAAAGCTTTGTAAGATACCATTTAAACTTATGCTTTCAGGTCTAAAGAGTATAATTGTGATTATTATCTTTACGGTGGTTCTTAATATGCTTTTTATAAGAACGGGAAAGGAGCTTTTCGGCTTTGGAATAGTACACATTACCCTTGATGGTGTAATTGTTTCCATAAGGCTTTGTATAAGACTTATTATGCTTATTTTAGGCTCTTCCGTTCTTACTCTTGTTACGTCGCCTATTTCACTTACAGAGGGTATTGAGGCACTTTTAAAGCCTTTTAAGAAAATAGGTGTGCCTGCCCATGAAATAGCAATGATGATGTCAATAGCATTAAGATTTATACCAACTCTTGTAGATGAGCTTGATAAAATAAAAAAAGCACAAATGGCAAGAGGTGCTGAATTTGACACGGGAGGTCTTATGGCAAAGGCAAGGGCTATGGTTCCCCTTTTAGTTCCCCTTTTTGTATCAGCTTTCAGAAGGGCAGATGAGCTTGCAATGGCTATGGAGGCAAGATGTTACCGTGGGGATGTAAACAGAACTAAGATGAAGAAGCTGGAATATGGCAGAAATGACTATATTGCTTATTTAATTGTAACAGGTATTACGGTACTTGTGCTTTTATCAAGAATATTTTTAGGAGCATAATTATGAAGGTTTTACTTACTGTTGCCTATGACGGCAGCGGATATTACGGGTGGCAGATTCAGAAGAATTTTGTAACTGTGCAGCAAAGGGTTGAGGAGGCATTGTCTGCTCTTCTTGGAAAAATGGTAGAGGTGAGAGGGGCTTCACGTACAGACACGGGGGTTCATGCTATGGCACAGGGAGTAGTATTTGATGAAGAAACGACTATTCCTGTTGAAAAAATGCCCTATGCAATTAATTCTTTTCTGCCTGATGATATTGTGGTAACAGCAGCCAGAAAGGTTGGCGAAGGCTTTCATCCTCAGTACAGTGTAATTGATAAAACCTATGAGTACAAAATATTAAATGCTGAATTTAGAAATCCCAAGCTTAACAGATATACGGATTTTGTAAGAGGCAAGC
>DBGCRA010000113.1:0-21532 GCA_048359195.1 Candidatus Gallispira sp. | reverse complement strand
TGCCTCTTAGGCAGAGGGTACTTATTATTGTATTCAAATGATACAATTTACTTCGTAAATTGCCGCAAAAAATTTACCTTAATCGCTTTGCTCAAGGACATTTTTTGCTATCAAAGTGGAAGTACAAGCTCCCAATGAATACAAAGGCATCGCAGATGCCGTCGGTTATGAGTATGTTAAAAAACGAAGTTTTTTAAATTTTACGTAGCGTAAGCGGAGTACGAATATCTTTGACTACCAGATAAACTGAGCCCTTGGAAATCTCCAAGGGCTTTTGTATATTGTAGGTATACTTGTTATATTTATGCCGATTAATATGTACCTCTCTGCACAAATTTCCTTCTTTTTACATATTTGTTGAAATTTCTTTTGAACTATGTTAAAATGTATACAGTTTTTTTAAGGAGGAACAAAAATGAACACAAAAAAATTATGTTTAATGGGTTTACTTATGGCTTTAACCTGTGTAGCAACTATGATAATAAGAGTACCTATTACTGCAACAGGCGGTTATGTAAACATTGGTGACAGTATGGTACTTATATGTGCTGTTTTCTTTGGTCCTGAATACGGATTTCTTGCAGGCGGATTGGGTTCAGGGCTTGCTGACCTTATTGGAGGTTATCCTGCATGGTTTATAGCAACATTTATTATTAAAGGCATCGAAGGCTTTTTAGTGGCTAAACTTGCAGGCACAGACAATGAAACGTTTTTAAATGTTAGAAAAATATTAGCTTGTGCAGCAGGTCTTATATGGATGGTTGCAGGCTACTTTGTAGCTGATGCAATTATTAACGGCAGTGTTATTGCAAGTTTAGAGGGTGTACCAAGCAACTGCTTACAGGCTGTATTTTCATTTGTGGTTTTTGTTATTTTAGGCTTTGCATTACACAAAGCAAAAATTACGAATTATATTAAATAATTAAGGATAAACTATTTTTAAACAGTGGAAAGAGGGTAAATGTATATGGATAACAGATTTGTGGAGCTTGCTAAAAATCTTGTAAATTACAGCTGTCATGTTGAAAAGGGCGACAGAGTCCTTATTAACTGTAACGGTACAGCAGCTTTTCCTCTTGTTAAGGCTCTTGTAAGAGAAATTTATAACGTGGGTGCTTATCCTTTTGTCGATATTAAGTCAAATGTTATTCAAAGAGAGCTTATAATGGGCTGCAGCGAAGAACAATTTAAAGAGGTTAAGGAAATAGACAATGCCCGAATGGCATTAATGGATGCTTACATTGGTATTGGCTGTAATGACAACACATCAGAACTTGCAGATGTTCCCGGTGAAAAACAGGCTATATGGGGTAAATGCTATGACAACGATATTCTTGAAACAAGGCTTAAAACTAAATGGGTTGTATTAAGATATCCAAACAATTCCCTTGCACAAGCAGCAGGTACCAGTCTGGATGCTTTTGAGGATTTTTATTTCAAGGTTTGCAATCTTGACTATGGCAAAATGAGCAAGGCTATGGATAACCTTGTTGAACTTATGAATAAGACAGATAAGGTAAGAATTAAAGGAAATGGCACTGATCTTACATTCAGCATTAAAGACATTCCTGCCATTAAGTGTGCAGGAGAAATGAATATTCCTGACGGTGAGGTTTATACTGCCCCTGTTAAGGACAGTGTAAACGGTACTATTTCCTACAACACTCCTACAGAGTATCAAGGTGTAACCTATACAGATGTTACATTGAAGTTTGAAAACGGAAAAATTATTGAGGCAACTGCCAACGATACAGAAAGAGTAAACAAAGTATTTGATACTGACGAAGGTGCACGTTATGTGGGTGAGTTTGCCATTGGCGTAAATCCCTTTATTACAAAGGCAATGAAGAACATTCTTTTTGATGAAAAGATAAGAGGCTCTATTCATTTTACACCCGGCAATGCATATGAAGATGCCGATAACGGCAACAGAAGTGCCATTCACTGGGATTTAGTCCTTATTCAGACTGAAGAATACGGCGGCGGAGAAATTTATTTTGACGATGTTTTAATCAGAAAGGACGGTATATTTGTTCTTGATGAATTAAAGTGTCTTAACCCTGAAAATCTTATATAATAAAAAACAAGCAGGCTTTACATTTTTATTAAAGCCTGCTTGTTTTTTATTTAAACATAAGTTTCTGCATTATTACAGCATCATTAATATCATTTTTGCCATCACCATTTACATCATTTAATGTACCTGAATTAATACCGCTTAATCTTCTCATAAGAATAATAGTATCAGTCTGATTAATTACTGTGTTATTATCAATATTTAACACACTGTAGCCCTTTATTCCAAAATCATTAAGATAATCTGTTGTAGATATTTCAGGTGCATGGAAACTCATCTGATAATTTATTGTATGATTTTGGCTTGTATCGTAGCTCGACATACTTGTTGAGCCTGTAAGGAAATATCTATATGAATTAATACTTGTGTAACTGTCAAACCACGTAGGGTCACAGTGATAGAATTTACCGCCAATATTTATAAGATTCCATTTATGACCTGTTATTGAACCACTTTGGGTATAAAAGGTTTCTGTACACATTGCTTTTATTCCTGACATATTGCAAAGTATTTTTAACGCCTCCGAATAACCTTCGCAAACCGGAGCATTTATGCCATCCTTGCCATATAAAAGAGCTGAAGTGGGCAGATAAGCCTGTTTTGTTGCTGTATCATCTGAAAGATGCTGATTATATTCACAGTTATCCTTAAACCAGTTCATATAATAATTCAGCTTTCCCCATTCCGTACTGCCCTCCGGTACGCTGTTTACTATTTCATTAGCCTTTGTTATCATAGCGTCATAATCGGACCGGATTTCATCTCCGCTTGTGTAGCAGTCAGGAAAATAAGCATCGCATCCGCTTTTTACGTTAAATTTAATATAAAAGTCCTTGAGAACACCTGTGCCGGGATAATATAAGCTTGATTCAGAACCATAGTTTGCAGTTATGTTGTTAATATCAAGCCAGAAATACTGAGGTTTATCAAAATATGTAAGAGCATATATTGGTCTGAAAATAAATGTGGAAACATCAACGCCTAATGTATCCCATACACTCTCCCATATATCACTTGAAGAGCTGAGTTTTTTATCAATGGTAAGGTCTGTTTTAAAAATATAAGTCGTTGTACCGTCCATTAATGTTATAATACTTGCTTCAAGGTCATCATAATATATTTTTTCATATTCAGTAAGCTGGTCATAATAATTTTCTGTTTCAGCAATGTTGTCAGACAGGAGCATTATACCCGAATTTATATTTTTAGCATCGTCAAATGTTATTTCATTATCGGGCTGATTAATTAAAATATAATCCTCAGCACCATAACACCATATCGAAAATAACACTGTAAAAAATGCAATTAAAAATAATTTTTTCATTTACTTATACTCCTTTATTGCTTTAATCAATGCATCCATCTGTTCCAAGGTACCAATCGTTATTCTTAAATACTCACTTATTCTGGGCTTGTTAAAAAATCTTACAAAAATATTTTTTGATTTAAGGTAATTAAAAAGCTTTTCTGCACTTATATTTTTATTTGTTGTAAATATAAAGTTAGCCTTGCTTGGAAGTGTTTCAAAGCCAAGCTTGGAGAGTTCTTCAACGGTCCATTCCCTTGCGGAAATAATTTTATCTACACACTCTTTAAAATAATCCTTATCTCTTGCAGATGCAGCACCGATTATCTGAGAAAGAGAATTTACAGTATAACTGTTAAAGCTGTTCTTTACAGCCTCAAGGGCATCTATAAGCTCACTGTTTGCCATAGCATAGCCAAGTCTTATTCCTGCCAGTGCTCTTGACTTTGAATATGTCTGTACCACAACAAGGTTGTCATATTTATGTATAAGGTCAACGGCACTCTTGCCGCCAAAATCAATGTATGCCTCATCAACAATTACAATTACATCTTCATTATGTTTAATAATATCTTCAATTTCATCAAGCTCCATATATACAGATGTTGGTGCATTGGGATTAGTAATTACTATACCGCCGTTTTCAACATAATAATCCTCTTTTATAAATCTGAAATTATTATCAAGGGGTACCCTTTTATAAGGTATGTTGTAAAGATTACACCATACATCATAAAATGAATATGTTATATCAGGAAAAAGCACCGGTTTTTTTGAATTAAAAAATGTCATAAAACAAAGAGCAAGAACTTCATCTGAACCATTACCTAAAAACAGCTCTCTTTCATTTACAGGATAGCTTTCCATTAAAGCTGACTTTAAATTACTGCACACAAAACTTGGGTAAAGTCTCAAATCCCCATTGTTATACTCCTTTATAGCTTTTTCTACTTTGGGTGAAGGAGCATAAGGAGATTCGTTTGTATTTAATTTTATTACATTTTTATTTTGTGGCTGCTCGCCGGGAACATAAGGTTCAATATCTCTTATATTTTGTTTCCATTTCTGCATTTTATTCACCTCATAAATAGTTAATCCATTTTACATAGTATAACATACTTTTTTACAATTTAACAGAAAAAATTTAAATTAAATATAAATGCTATTGACAAAAAAATAAATAATTGTTAAAATGTTTGATGGCTAACATATTAAGGGAGTGTTTTTGTGAGAAAAAAAATTGGAAAGAATATTCACATCGTTTCAAATAAAATAGACAGAAAAATGGATATGCTTATGGGACAATTTGATTGTACCCATTCTCAATTTGCTGTTATGTTTTATATTCTCGAAAACAATGACAGGGATGTTTTTCAACGTGATATTGAAGAAGAGTTTGACATAAGACGCTCAAGCGTTTCTGCTGCACTTTCCAATTTAGAGGAAAAGGGCTATATTATGCGAAGCTCCGTTTCACAGGATGCGCGTCTAAAAAAAATAACAGTAACCCCAAAGGGAGAAAGACTTATAAACGAGTCAAGAAAAGTAATAAATGAATTTGAGATAGAGTTAACAGCTGCTCTTACCGATGAGGAAATATCAGTTTTCTTTAGAGTTCTTGATAAGCTTTCAAGGGTAGCTGACTAATATATCCAATATATAAAGGAGGTAATAACTTATGGAAGTAACTATGAAAGAAAATAAAATGGCTTCTATGCCTGTTAATAAGCTGCTTATTTCTATGGCTTTGCCAATGATGATTTCTATGCTTGTTCAGGCACTATACAATATTGTAGACAGTATATTTGTTGCAAAATACAGTTCTGCCTGTATGACGGCAATATCTCTTGTTTTCCCTGTTCAATCTCTTATGATTGCAGGCGGTTCAGGTATTGGCGTCGGTATGAATGCTATTTTGTCACGCCATTTAGGTGCAAGAGATCAGGAAGGCGTAAATAAAACCGCCTTTAACGGTATTGCAATCTACACAATATGCTTTTTCATATTTGTTCTTGTGGGCTTGTTTGGAGCTGAGCCTTTTATGAGAGCACAGGCAAGTTCTCAGGAAATCGCAGATGCAGGTACTGTTTACTTAAAAATTGTATGCTGTTTCAGTATGGGTATGTATACTCAATTCTGCTTTGAGAGAATGCTGCAGTCAACGGGAAAAACTATTTACTCTATGATTACACAAATGACAGGTGCTGTTGTTAATATTATTCTTGACCCTATATTAATATTTGGTCTTTTCGGTGCACCGAGAATGGGTATGGCAGGCGCTGCCATTGCAACAGTAATAGGTCAGTGCACAGCAGGTCTTTTAGCTGTAATTTTTAATTTTAAGTTTAATCACGAAATTGAGCTTAAGAAAATAAAGGGATTTATACCAAGCAGTCACACAATGGGCAAAATTATGTATATTGGTATTCCATCAATAATTATGCAGTCTATTGGCTCAATAATGGTACTTGGAATTAACACAATTTTTTCTCATATGAATATTGTGGATACTGCCCTTGAGCTTGTCGAAGCAAGAGATACTGCCATTGCAATATTTGGTATTTATTTTAAACTTCAAAGCTTTATATTTATGCCCGTATTTGGTCTTAACAACGGTATGGTACCTATTGTTGCCTTTAATCTTGGTGCTCAAAACAAGGACAGGCTTGTTAAAACCATTAAACTCAGTATATGTTATGCTTTCAGTCTGCTTTTGATTGGTACAATAATATTCCAGCTTGTGCCTGATAAGCTGCTTATGTTGTTTGCAAATGAAAGCAATATTGACCACATACTTTCAATGGGTATACCTGCTTTAAAAATAATAAGCATTCATTTCCCTGTTGCAAGTTTTTGTATTATAAGTCTTTCAGTATTCCAGGCTCTTGGCAACGGTATACTTTCAATGATTGTTTCATTTTTAAGACAGCTTGTTGTACTTGTGCCTGTTGCATTTTTACTTTCACTTACACAGCACGTAAGTAATGTATGGTTTGCTTTCCTTTTAGCTGAATGTATTTCATTTACACTTTGTGTATTTGCTTTCAGATATATGTATAAAAAAGTTATAAAGCCTTTGGGAGCTTAAAAACCGTAAAACTGCCGGGGTTGTCGAAAATGCCGACAACTCCGGCAGTTTTTTATATTGAATTACCCTCAAATTGTGTCATATAAAGCTCATAATATCTTCCCTTCTTATTGATAAGCTCATTATGATTTCCCGTTTCAACAATTCTTCCCTTATCCATAACAACAATCAAATCAGCATCCTGAATAGTAGAAAGTCTGTGAGCAATAATTAGGCTTGTTCTTTCCTTCATAAGCTTAACCATAGCGTCCTGAATATTTTTTTCTGTTCTTGTATCAACACTTGAAGTAGCCTCATCTAAAATCAAAATTTTAGGATCAGCAAGGAAAGCTCTGCCAATTGACAAAAGCTGTCTTTGCCCCTGGGATAAATTTTGTCCTCCCTCTGTCAACATAGTATCAAACTTGTCAGGAAAGTGTCTGATTATATTATAGCAATTGCTAAGCTCTGCCGCCTTAATCATTTCATCATCGTCAGCATTTAAATTGGAATATTTCAGATTATTTCTTATTGTGTCTGAGAAAAGCACAGTATCCTGTAAAACAATTGCAGTATTTTTTCTAAGAACATCAATGGCAATATCCTTAATATTAACACCGTCAATTAAAATTTCACCCCTGTCTGTATCATAAAATCTCATAAGGAGATTAACAACAGTAGTTTTGCCGCTGCCTGTAGCACCAACAAGAGCAACCTTATGACCTGCCCTTACATCAAGACTGAAATCATAAAGCACCTGCTTACCCTCAACATATGAAAAGTCTACATTCTTAAATGTAATAACACCCTTTGCTCCTTCCATATCGGCACTGCCCTCTTTATTTTCGCTTTCTTCATCAATGATAGCAAATATTCTTTCAGCACCTGCAATAGCTGTCTGAATCTGACCGTAAACCTGAGCAATTTCATTAATAGGTCTGCTAAACTGCTTTGCATAGACAATAAAGGCAGAAACAACACCAATTGAGATAATACCCTTAACTGCAAAATATCCACCGAAAGCAGCAATAATTACAAAACCTATATTGCTTATTACATTCATAACCGGACCCATTGAACCGCTCCATATTTCAGCAATAATACCTGTTCCGGTAAGCTGATCGGAACTTTTTTTAAATTCCTTTATTACAGCTTCCTGTCTGTTGTAAGCAACAACAGTTTTGTAACCAACAACCTTTTCTTCAACAATACCATTTAATTCTCCCAATAAAACCTGCCTTTCAGTAAAGAACTTTTTCATTGCCTTTGAAAGATACTTAGTCACTACAACAGTTAATATAACAGTAGTGCAGCTTAAAATAGCAAGCTGCCGGCAAAAATAAAGCATCATAAACACAGTGCCCATAATAGTAAGCACTCCTGAAACAAGAGAGCCTAATGACTGAGATACAGTATTTGAAATATTTTCAACATCATTTGTCATTCTGCTCATTATGTCACCGTGGGGATGGCTGTCAATGTATTTAATAGGAAGATTTACTATTTTTTCAAACAAATCCTCTCTCATTTTTTTTACAATTCTCTGGCTTAATGCTGCACTTAATAAATTCTGGAAAAGTGTTGAAACACTATGTATAACATAAAGTATAACCATCATTACCAAAACAGAAAATATTTCATCGTATCGCCCTTCGGCAATAGTATCAATAGCACTGCTTTGAAGACTTGGTGCAGTAACCGAACAAATTACAACTACAATAACAGCAAACAAAAGAAACACAATAAGATTAATTTCTCTTGAAAAATACTGTAAAAGTCTTGAAATGGTCTTCTTACCCTCCTTTGGCTTTTCCACAGCATTATATTGTCTTGGACCTCTCATTCCGGGAATTTTCATATTAATGTTTGGCTTATTTTCACTGCTCATTTATTTCCCCTCCTTTTTTAAGCTGAGAATAATAAATATCCTGATAAATTTCACAGCTTTCCAAAAGTCTTTCGTGACTGTCACAGGCAACAATTTTTCCGTTATCAATTATTGCAATTCTGTCAGCTCCCTTAACAGATGCTATTCTTTGAGCAATAATTATTTTTGTTACATCATCATAATCACTTCTAAGTGCATTGTAAAGTTTTGCCTCTGTTTTAAGGTCAAGAGCACTTGTAGTATCATCAAAAATAATGATTTCAGCCTTTTTAATCAATGCTCTTGCAATGGCAATTCTCTGCTTCTGACCACCTGATAAGCTCATACCCTTTTCGGCAACCATAGTATCAAAGCCCTCTCCTTTTGCCTCAATAAATTCCAATGCCTGTGCCTGCTCGGCAGCAGTATAAACCTCATTATTATCTGCACCGGGATTACCCCATAAAATATTTTCCTTAATACTTGATGTAAAAAGTTCACTTTTCTGCAATGCAACGGCTACCTTATTTCTTAATTCAAACAATTTATAATCCCTTACATCTACATCGTCAACAAGTACACTGCCTTCTGTAACATCATAAAATCTTGGAATCAAATTAACAAGGCTTGACTTTCCGCTGCCTGTAGCACCTAAAATACCAAGAGTTTCTCCCGAATTTACAATAAGGCTCACATTATCAAGGACAATCTCACCATTTCCCCGGGGGTATGCAAATGAAACATTTTTAAACTCAATTTTACCCTTAACATTGGTATTTCCATCAAAGCTGCCGTCATTAATTACAGGTTCTGTGTTAAGTATTTCATTTAATCTGTCTGCAGATGCCTTACCTCTTGATACTGTTTGGAAAATCATAGCAAGCATCATAACGGAATGATTAATTCTGGATAAATATGTAATAGCAGCCATTATACTTCCGGGAGTTGTTGCACCTATTTGAGACTCCATAGCTCCTACCTTAATTATAATGACAAGTGCAATATTTAAAACAATATTTGCAAGAGGAGTCATATAAGCAAAAATTTTCAAAACACTAAGCTGAGTATCCACAAGCTCCTTATTTGCTTTACCGAATCTGTTTTCTTCATACTCCTCTTTAACATAGGCTTTTACAACTCTTGCACCGGCAACATTTTCCTGAACAACACTGTTTACCCTATCCAGTTTCTTCTGTAAAACATCAAAAAAAGGTGTAGCCTTGCTTATAAAAAACAAAACTCCCAAAAGAACAAAAGGCAGAGAACAGCCAAGAACCACACCAAACTTTAAATCCAAGGCTGCTACACAATAAATACCGCCTACAAATAAAAGTATGGTTCTTACAAAACCTCTCACTACCTGGGTTGCAAGATTTTGCACCTGTGTAACATCATTTGTTATTCTTGTTACAAGAGAGCCTGTTGAAAATTTATCCGTCTGCTCAAAAGAAAACTTCATAACTCTTTCAAAGCAGGACTTTCTTATTTCGTTACCCCAGTTCTGACTGAACATATTGGCAAATACACCTGAAAGCACACCTGTAATACCTCCCATTATTACAACGCCTATCATAGCAATGCCCATAGTTATAATTAATTTAAGGTTTCCGACACCATTGTTGTTAAGTCCCAAAACACCATCATCAACAATAACCTTCATCATATTGGGCTGAATAAGGTCCGCCAAAACCTCACCAAACATAAATAAAGGTGCAATAATACCGAATACCCAATATTTTTTCAATAGCTTTATCATTGATTTTCCTCCTTTCTGTGATTAAAAAGAGAACTGTCAAATTTACTTTCCCAATCCTTAAAAACCTTGTTAAGCAAAGTCTGAAGCTGTATCTGCTCTTCACTGCTAAGAGAAGTAAAAAGCACCTTTTCCTGTTCTCTGCTTACTTCCGTTTGGGTTTCAAGGAATTTTCTCCCCTCGTCGGTAAGTATAATGTTAATTTTTCTCTTATCTTTATTATCCCTTTTCTTTATAATAAAGCCCTGATTTTCAAGCTTTTTTACAGTTTCACTTACAGAACCTGATTTAAGTGTAAGTATTTCAAGAAGCTCCTTTTGGGTTATTGATCCTCTTTCATTTAGTAATTTAAGTATTTTAATCTGACCTCTTTTACCTCCACGGCGGTGGTAGAGAAAGTGTCCGCATTTTTCCATAATATGTAGTAGTTCCTTGTTTTCCATAATTCCCTCCATAAAAAAGTTAGATGCCTTGATATTATAGCATCGCCATATATATTTGTCAAGGTACCTAGATAAAATAATAAGGAATATATAAATTTATTGATAAATTATTGTTTAGTGTTGTAAATAGATGTTAGTTAAATCTCTAAAACTAAGTATAGTGAACGTGCAATGCACGCCCTACAAGCTGCATTAGCGTATATGTAGGGGCGAGCATTGTCCCAATGTCATTAACTTAAGCAACATAAACATTAAATTTATATCCAACAGAATGTTGTGAACCGTTAAATTTCCTTTTAAACGATCTGTTTGGTCTAACTGCAGATTTAAACTCTTGTATTAAATTTAATGTTTCATTTATTAATTTTGATAATTTTTTTGCATTAGAAAAAAGCATTGCTAATATTTTTGCTTTTATTATTGCTGTAGCCTTGCGTATATTGGTTTTATAGCTTATTTTTGAAGTTTTTTTTATTCCACATTGCCATGGTATCAGCTTCATTAATGTATAACATTAAAATGTTATATTTAATTAATACTAAATAGAACTCTTGTTTAATGGAGTTTTCCTTAATACCAACAAATTCTTCTACATGAATTGCATTTTTTAAATGATTAAATCCTATTTCTATGCCCCAACGTAATGCGTATAAATGACTTATATCATTACGTTTAAATTCTGTGTTAGATAAATTTGTAATGAGTATTTCGGTTTCTCCGCTTTTTAAGTATATTTTAATGCAACGCAGTTCAAAAGAATAAGGCAATTCAACATTTTTTACTCTGCTTAATGCACCTCTGCGAGCAGTATAGTCAATGTGTATTGTTTTATCCACAGCTTTTTTAGAAGCAAATTCATTTACTTCTTTAATAAAACTCTTTGATACTCTTGCTACAAACTTTTGACCATTAGCATTTAATTTTTGAATAAGTGCAATGCTTGGGAATCCTCTATCATAAAGAAGGATATCCTTTTCTTGTTGATGATTTTCTAATAATGTATATGCAAGCTTTCTTTCATCTGAAATAGACATGGAAAACTCTGCATCAATAAACTTGCAATTTAAAACATCAAATGAAGCAACTGCATGAAATAATGGATATTGATAACCTTTAGGAACACCATATTTATTCCTTATTTCAGGAGTGTTTGGCAATTCTCCTTTGATACCATCTACAGCTATAACTCTATAACCTTTATATCTGTTATTAAAAGGTATAATTGCCTGAATTTTTCTTAAAAGTTCTTTAAAAGCTGTAAATTTTACTTTATCTCTTGCTTTTGATAAAGCTGCATTGCTAATGCTTTTTATATTTGCAACTTTACAAAACTTAATTCTTTCAAAATCAAAGCTTGTATTGATTAAACCTATTACAAAAAATATAATTAAAGAAAAACTTAGCTTTCCTGTTCTTGTAAAATCAGCAGGTTTTGATTTATGAATGCTTTTAAATTCTTCAGTGTTTATTGTGTTATCTATTTCATTAAATATTTCCTTTATTACTTTTTTCATAATGATTCACCTCTATATGAGTTTATCATATTTGAGTGAATATTGTCTTAATTTTTGTAATATTGAAATATCTTAGCTTAAGTTAATGACATTGGCATTGTCCGTCCGATTTCAACATCTTATGTTGCTATTTTTAAGCTGTAAGTATAACCAACTGAAAGGTTTTAAAGCGTCGCAGACTAAAATCCGCAGGAGGAATTCACTTCCTCCGAGGACAGGAACTAATGCCATATTTATATGGCATTACACGGCTGGTTCCTACCTTAGCACCCTGCCCAAAATGCGAATGCATTTTGGGCATACAAACAGTAATTTAACCTCCTAACGTTACATCCTGATTTTGATACCAGTTTATAGCATTCTCAATATGCTCCCTCCTAAAATCAGGCCACAAATCCTCCACTATATAAAAATCCGCATATACCGACTGTACAGGCAAAAAGCCTGACAATCTTCTCATACCGCCCCACCTTATAATAAGGTCAATTCTTGAAATATCGGCAGTATTATAATAAGTAACACTTTTATTGGCTTTTAAGTCCCATTCCCAACTATAATTAATAAGAAAATTAACTTTAATACCGCCTCTGCCAAATCTCTTTCTTTTAGTTAAGTCCCCAAGCTCAATAGGAAACATTTCAGATTCTGTATTACCTGCAACCAGAATTTCACAATCTTCATTTTTAAGCATATTTACCATTTCCACACAACACTTTGTAAAGGCAATTCTCTGCCTTGTAGGTCTTTTGGTATTATCAACTGTAAAGCCATAAATACTAAGCTCCTTAACCCCAAGCTGTTGACACTGTCTGAAAGCCTCAAGCCCCGGCAGCAATCCGTTTTCATAGCCCTTTTCCTTGCCCATAGACTGTCCCTGTGCCCAACGCCTGTTACCGTCAGGTATAATTCCAATATGATTTGGTACTCTCATTTTTATCACCTCTCATAAATTGTAGCCAATTTATGGTTGTATATACTATTGTATAAAAATAAATTTTGTGATACTATAAATATGAGGTGAAATTATGGAAAATACAAATGAAATTAAAATAACCGAGTATGATTCGGAAGGTAACAAAATTGAATATGACGTCATAATGATATATGACAGTGATGTTACCGATAAACGATATGTTTTCTATACTGACGGCAAACAAAACAACAGCGGCAGAGTGGGAGTAAGAGTAGGCTTTGTTGAAGGCAAAGACGGCAATGTTACAATAACATCCATAACAAACCCTATTGAGCAGGAAATGCTTGCCCGGGTATATTCAGAATATATTCGTGACAACAAAGTAAGAACGGTAGAATAGCAGGTGATAAATATGAAAAAACTGCTTTTGCTTGCAAATTTTCATTCAGGCAAAGGAATAATTAAACTGAATATTGCAGATATGATTGACTACTACAACAGTAAAGGTTTTGAGGTAACTGTGTACTCCTCCCAGTATGTAGGACACATTACAGACATAGTTGAAAAATATGGAAGCCTTTATGACAATATTGTGTGCTGCGGCGGTGACGGCACTCTTAATGAAGCTGTAAACGGACTTATGTCACTTAACAAAAGACCTCTCCTAGGATATATTCCAAGCGGTTCAACAAATGACTTTGCCAACAGCATAGGAATATCCACAATAATAGAGGAAAGCTACAAAACGGCTATTAACGGTCAGCATTTTTCTATTGACATAGGTAAAATTAATGATAAATACTTTTCATACGTTGCAGGTTTCGGACTTTTTACAAATATATCCTACGAAACCCCTCAAACTATAAAAAATATTTTGGGTTATCAGGCATACCTCCTTACAGCACTTAAGGAAATAACAAATATGAAAACATATCCTATGAAAATCACCTACGATAATGGTGTAATCGAGGATGATATAATGATTGGTCTTGTATCAAATTCCAACAGTATTGCAGGTATGAAAAAGCTGTTTGAAAATTATGCCGATTTAAGTGACGGGCTTTTTGAAGTCCTCCTGGTTAAAGACCCTAAAAATATAAGTTTATTAAAAAACATTGTAAGCTGTGTTGTAGAAAAGAATTTTGACAACGATATGTTTTACAGCTTTAAAACAAGCAAAATTAAATTTGAAAGTACAGAGTTTATAAAATGGACAGTAGACGGTGAATATGGCGGCGACTTTAACTCAACTGAAATTAAGGTTATAAATAATTCCATTGATATTCTCATTGAAAAAAGTAAAAATTAACTCATTTGTGACAGCCCCACATTTTTTTGTGATTAAAATATTTTTATTATGTAAATATTACATTAATTAAATCCACCAACATCTGCATCATTCCACAATATTTTATAAATATTGACAAAAAAGTAATTTTATGATATACTTTCAAAGTCAAAAATAAATAAAATGCAAACGACACATGTAGTGCTAATGCACGTAAATCTGCTTACGGAACATTATTTCTGAAAACAAATTTACGCCATAGCAGCATGTGTTTTTTTATGCAGAAAAAGGAGTGTTATATTTAATGCCAAGGAATCAATTTCAAAGAATGTTTTTCGCTTTTGTAACAGTTATAGTTACAGTTCATGCCTATGTATTTTACAGCCTATATGTTGTAAATGGCAATCTGTTAATGGAAATGAACAATGCTAACAGTGTTATAGCTGCCATTAATACACAGGGCGGTGTGTATATGTTAGGAAGATTTTTACCAATATGGACTGTAATTACAGTGGAATTCTGTCTTGCTTATTTACTTGAGATGTTTATGGGCAGTCCCGGTTCATTTAAGCTTGCCGGCAAAATTTTTGATCCAAGAAGAAATCATCCTATGATTTTTGAATCAGCAATTATTTGTGCTACTGTCGGTCTTATGTGTCCTGCTATGAGCTTTATTGCTGCTTTGCTTTACTATCCCTACTATGCAGGATTTAATATAATTACACTTTTTGCCAATTGGCTTAAGCTGGTATGCTTTAATTTTCCTTTTGCATACTTTACACAGCTGTTTTTTATACAGCCTTTTGTAAGAACAGTATTTAAATTAGTATTTCGCAAGGATATTGAAAACAGAAAAAAATTTGCCACTGAAAAAGAAATGGAAGGCGAAAAGGTTAAGCCAAATGATGAGACAGAGGCTATTGCCGATATAATTAAACGAGTAGATGAAATTAAAGCTGAATTGCAGGCTGAATATGCTAAATTAAATAAGTAACAAGGGCTGTTGCAAAACAAATGAAAAAATCATTTATTTTGCAACAGCCCCTTTTTATATATCATTATTCAAATTTTTCAGCAAGAGATGACTTAATTTCAACTGCTATATCGTGAATTTCATTTTTACACTTTTCAAGTTCTTTATCCGTTGAGCTGCTTTCACCATTCTTTTCAATATTTTCCTTTAATTCAGCAAGTTTAGTACCTGCTTCAATTATTGCCATATATTGTTCCTCACTTATTACACCCTTGTCAAAATTCTGTGATGCCTCATTCTGTAACAAAGTAAAGTTATCTGTTAAGGTCTGAATGTCATTATTGTCCTCTGAACTTGAAGAATTTTCGTTATTGGAAACTTCCGTTTCCTCTTCGGTTTCGCCCAATGAACTTCCGGCTGCTGCAAATATATCTACCATGGCATTAGGTGCGGCACATTGTGATGACATAACAGCAAGTCTTTCTTTCAGGCTGTCAAGCTCTGCTTTGTCAAATTCATCAGGAAACAGCTCTTCTTTAAGCTGTTCAAGTCTTTCTCTTATGCCATTAAACTCATCCATAGTTGTGCGGTCAATATAACCCTTGGAAAGTCCCTCCTCCATATATTCAGCCAAAAGTCCGGCGTCTGTAGCAAGCTCTAAATTATAATTTCTCACTTCATCATAACCTTCATATATTGAATCTATTTCTAACTGAAGCTCATTAACAGTTTCCTTACATTCCTTTAAAGCCTTTAATATTTTTTTGTCACTTTTACCTGTTGTTTCGGCAAAAAGCTCTTTGTTTTCGTTAAACTTCATTTGCAAATCCTGAACCTGATTATACAAATCCACTTCTATAACACCTTTTTTCTGCATCGTATCAGCGTCATTTGTAATGGTTTCAATCTTCTGCTCCAACTCATCAATAAGTGACTGTATTTCCTCTGCATGGTTTCTGCTGCATCCTGTAAAAACCGTAATAATTACAGACAATACAACCAAAATACTAAATATTTTTTTCATTTCATTCACTCCTAATCTATTATGCCTCTTATTTCACTTAAATCGTTGACATTATATTTTCTCATATACTCCTCAATACCTTCAACAGTTTCAACGGTAGCCATTGGATTAATAAAATTAGCCGTACCAATGGATACTCCTGTTGCTCCTGCCATAATAAATTCAAGGGCATCCTCTGCATTTGATATGCCTCCCATACCTATAACAGGCACATCAACAGCCTTACAAACCTGATATACCATTCTTACGGCAACAGGCTTAACTGCAGGACCACTCATACCTCCGATTTTTCTGAATAAAACCGGTTGTCTTTTGTAAATATCAATTTTCATACCGGTGAGTGTATTAATGAGGCTTAAAGCATCAGCACCGCCGCTGACGGCAGCCTTTGCTATTTCGGTAATGTCCGTTACATTAGGACTTAACTTTACAATTAAAGGCTTATCGGCAGCCTTTTTGACCTCATTTACAACCCTTTCTACCATAACCGGATCTGTACCAAATGCCATACCACCTTCACTTACATTAGGGCAGGAAATATTAAGCTCTAATAAATCCACATCCTGTCCTTGAAGTTTTTTAACAACATTGGTATATTCCTCTATAGAATGACCGCATACATTAACAATAATCTTTATGTCAAACTGTCTTAAAAATGGAATGTCATTTTTAATAAAATAATCTACTCCCGGATTCTGCAAACCCACAGAATTAAGCATACCTCCGTAAACTTCTGCTATTCTTGGTGCAGGATTGCCATTCCATGGCTTGTCTGCAACACCTTTTACAACAACTGCTCCAAGTTTATTTAAATCAACAAATTCCGAAAACTCTCTGCCACTGCCAAAAGTACCTGATGCAGTCATAACAGGGTTTTTAAGCTCAACACCACATATATCAACCTTAGTATTCATTACCAGCACACCTCCCTGCTGTCAAAAACAGGTCCGTCCTTGCAAACCTTCTTATAAGTCCAGCCGTCTCCTTCCTTAATCTGTACAACACAACCTACACAAGCACCGATACCGCATGCCATTCTCTCCTCCATTGATACCTGGCATTGAATATTGTTTTCCTCAGCGTACATAGAAAGGAATTTAAGCATAATTTTAGGACCGCAGGAGTAAATCATATCTCCCTTAATCCCTTTTGCCTTTAATAAATCAACTACATTCCCTTTAAAGCCAACCGAACCGTCATCAGTGGCAACATAAACCTTAGCACCAAGCCTGTCAAATTCCTCTGCCAGGAAAGAACCGCTTCTAAAGCCTAAAACAACAATTTTTTCGCCCTTTAACTGCTTACAGGTTTCAAGGAGAGGTGGTACACCAATACCACCGCCAACTAAAACAGATCTGCCCTCACTTAAAGTATATCCATTGCCGCATGGACCTAAAAGTCTGATTTCGTCATCAGGCTTTAATTCAGAAAAAAGCTTTGTACCCTTGCCTACAATCTGGAAAACAAGCCTTAAACTCCCCTTCTCTTTATTTATTTCACATATACTTATAGGTCTTGACAAAAGATTTACACCATTGTCAGGATATACCTCAACAAACTGTCCGGCCCTTGCCTCCTTTACAATTCCAGGACAACTTAACTTCAAATCACAAATTAAATCAGTTATAAAATTAATTGATATAACCTTTGCTATTTCTATCAATTTCATAGTAATTTCTCCTTATTTTAAACTTATATGTTAATTTTACAACATATTAAATGGTTTTACAAGAGGTAATTAACCCAATGTTTTTAAACTGCTGCGATATTTAATCAAATCTTCTTCACTGTAATTATCTATAACCCATTGGAGCTGATTGATTATTTTATCCGGTAATATAAAACTTTTACTAAATTATTACTTAAATCCTCCAAACAATTTTGACGAAATAAATCGATTTATTTGTATAATACTATATAATTATATAAATTATTGTTTATTTTTAATAAAACAATACATACCAAATACATTAAAACATTGCAAAAAACAGCAAAATAACGAAATAAATAATTGTGTACTATTATGTATTGTAAAAAACATACAATAACGATATAATAAAAATGAAATTATACAGTATAAAACAATATAAGGAGGAAAATTAATGACAAAGCACTTAAAAAACATTCTATTATGGCTGACAACTGCAGTAATTATAATTACAACAATATCAGCTTTACCAATTTTAACAAATGCCGCTGCAGTCGAACCCGAAAACGGTAATATCTATTATATTAAGAATAAAAACAGCAGTTTATATCTGCAAGTTGAAAATGACTCTTCAGACGATGGTGCAAATGTATGCCAGTCTCAGGGAACAGGTTCACTTGGTCAGAAATGGATAATTAACACCAACAGTGATGGTACAATAAGACTTAAATCCGCAGTAGATATGACAGGAGGAAAGGCCCTTGACGTCACAGACGGAAATTCCGACAACCTTGTCAATATCAGACTTTGGAGCTCAAACGGTCTTTCTGCACAAAATTTTAAGCTTGAATCAAATAATGACGGTTCATATGCTATTTTAACAAGTGCTTCAAGCTTTGCAAGATGTCTTGATGTACTTAACTTCAGCACAGAATCAGGTGCAAATGTTATTCAATATGACTGCAATATGACAGATAATCAGCTTTGGTACTTTGAAAACGCAAGCTGGCCATCATCCGGCGGCTCAACATCTGATACCACTATTGGTATAGACAGTAGCGGATATTCTGATCAGCTAATGCAATTTGTATGTACAAGTGACGGAAAATACCTAACAGGTTCTTCATCCAACAACTCATCTGTTACAGCTTCTTCCGAAAGCTCTGATTATAACAAATGGAAAATAATTAAAATGGGGACTGATTATTACAGAATTGTAAATAAGGCAACGGGCTATGTTCTTGCACCGTCTTCAAACAATGCTTCAAGCGGCACAAACATAGTAACAACAGAAGCTTTAGATAATAATGCACAATATTGGAAAATATCACCTTTATCATATGATAACAATTCAATTGCATTAAATTATCAGCTTGTAAATTATGCAGATACAAATTTAGTTTTAACATTGTCAGGCAGTAACTATGTTTTAAATTCTAATTCTGAAAGCTCTCAGCAAAACTTCAGATTTAACTCCTACGGATGCGAAGGCTTTGCGGGTTCAGCCAAGGATATGAACAGTAACTTAAAGGCTTCTGTAACAGGCGGTGTATTGGGTGATGTTGTAATTGTTAATGATTTCAATTCTTTAAACAGTTATGCATCAGGCTCAACTCCTTATACTATTGTAATAAACAGTAGTATTTCAAAATCAGACTTAACAAAAATTAATGTTGGACAGAATAAAACCTTTATAGGTTCATTTTCTTCAAACACATTAAATAACATACATTTCAGATGTATATCAAATTCAGGAAATGTTATATTCAAAAATATAAAGTTTACTCACGATGCCGAAAAAAATGAAAATGACGATATACAAATGTATATCTCAAACGGTGTAAATTTCTGGATTGACCATTGTACATTTGAAGGACATGACCTTTCAACAGACACAACACTTCACGAAAGCGACGTTGACAAGCATATGTATGTAGGTCTTAATGCTGATTTTGTTTCAGTTACAGGCTGTGTTTTCAAGGGACATAAATATGGTCTTATTTTAGGCTATCCTCAGGATACAGGCGGAGAACCATATGAGGGATACCCAAGAATGACTATTGCAAATAACTATTTCTATAGTGTTGTTACAAGAGCACCGGGACTTATGAGATATGGCTATTTCCACGCTTATAATAACTTTGTATATGACTTCCAGTTAGGCTATACGCCTTATACCGGCTGTAATATTTATTCCGAAAAGAATTATTTTGACAAAGGAAATCATGCCGGTGCAGTGGTAGATGATAAGGGTGTTGGATATTTTACAGACTCAAATTCCGTTGTCAGTTCAAGTGTTACGGACTTAAAAACAGAAGCAACAAACTGGCGTCCATCCTCTAACTACAGCTATGAAACAAGAACTGCTTCAAGTGCTAAAACATGGTGCCAGAATTATACGGGAGTTCAAAGCTCAAGTATTACTTATGCTATTGACTAAACTAATACAAAAATTAAGTATGCGTTAAATTTTGTATTATAAATCCTAAAATTTTAAAAACCTCTAAACTGTAATAAAAACAAGCAGTTTAGAGGTTTTATTTTAGCAATAATAAAAAAAAGAGACGCATTAAGGGATAAAAGTCAAAGATATTCCTACTCCGCTTACGCTACGTAAAATTAAAAAAACTTCGTTTTTTAACATACTCATATAACCGACGGCATCCGGGATACCTTTGTATTTAATGGGAGCTTGTACTCCCACTTTGATAACAAAAAATGTCCTTGAGCAAAGGGATCAAGGTAAATTTTTTGCGGCAATTTACGAAGTAAATTGTATCATTTGAATACAATAATAAGTACCCTCTGCCTAAGAGGCAGGAGACTTACTCAGTCGGTTAAATTATCTGCCCAACTCTTCTCTAAGCTCCTCAATAACCTTTTTGCTGTCGCCTATGCAGGCACTGCAAAGAACACCAAGACGCATACTTCTCTCTAAATCCTCAAAGCTGTCCGCACCATTTTCAAGTGCCTTTTTAATATCCTCAACCCATATGTCGTAGCATTCGCATACCAATCTATTCTTCATCGCTAACCTCCAGTATTTTATCAGCTTCAGAACTGTCACTTAAAGCCTCTACACTGCTCAGTTTTCTCTTCATAGCCCTTGTCCTTGTTGTAACAAGCTTTTCAAGGTCGTCATTTGCCATTTCAAGGTGCTTTTTAGTCTTATCCAGGGCGTCGGCAAACTTGCCAAATTCAGTTTTAACGGCAGCAAGAGTGTTCCATACCTCAACACTTCTCTTTTGTATTGCAAGTGTTCTAAATCCCATTTGCAAACTGTTAAGAAGTGCCGCCATAGTGCTTGGACCTGCAACATTTACATTATACTTTGACTGCAAAAGCTCAATCATACCTCTGTTTACAACCTCGGCATAAAGACCTTCAAAAGGCAGGAACATAACAGCAAAATTTGTTGTATATGGAGGTGCTATGTATTTTGTATTAATATCCTTCGCTTCACTTTCAATAACCGCCATAAGTGCCTTAACGGCAGAATTAACAGTCTCCTTATCCCCTGTTTCATAAGCATCAACAAGAGCCTGATATCTGTCTCCCGGGAACTTGCTGTCTATAGGAAGATAAACCGTACCCTCATCACTGCCGGGAAGCTTAACTGCAAACTCAACTCTTTTACCTGTACCGGGAACAACCTCCGC
>DBGCRA010000112.1:0-17732 GCA_048359195.1 Candidatus Gallispira sp. | reverse complement strand
AGCGGTACCCTTTGTCTTGCAGCAGCCATTGTTAAAACAAGCTCTGTAGGCAGCATTGAAGGATTGTACAAAGTTACGGCAATATAAAATCCCGGAAGTGCAAAAGCCATAAAGCCTGCTATATACCTTATTATTCTTATAAAAGACATAATTTCCCATCTTTGATAATAATCCTCTGATGCCTGATAAAAGCTGGATAATACAGCAGGCAGCAAAATTACAAAGGGACTTGTGTCAACCACAACAGCAATTCTTCCTTCAACAAGCTCTGCCGCCACTTTATCAGGTCTTTCCGTAAGCTGCAGCTGTGGAAAAGGAGAATATTCATTACCTTCCAAATATTGCTCTAAAAATCCGCTGTCATATATCATATCAACATTTATATTTTCAACAGCATTTTTAATTTTTTCTACAAGACTGCTGTCTGCTATATTTTCCATATACATTATTGCTACATCTGTCTTGCTTATTTTTCCTACTTTTTTTTGAATACATTTAAGGTCTGTACTTCTTATTCTTCTTCTGATTAAAACAGTGTTTATTCTTATTGATTCTGCAAAAGCCTCCTGAGGTCCCTGTACGGCTATTTCTGTTTCAGGCTTGTCTACTCCCCTTTTAGGAAAGCCTTTAGTTGAAATTATAAGTATTTTATCTGATTTTTCAATAAGAACTAATGTATTGCCGCTCATTACTTCAATAAGAGCATTGTCAATATCTTCAGCTTCTTTAATATCTGCTGTTGTAACTCCGCCATTTACCAAAAGGTCATATGGATCTGAGAAATCAACTTCTTTATTGGGAGGAGAAATCCTAACATTTATCATAAGATTTTTAATTATTTCTTCCTCGATTAATGTTCTGTCTACCATATCATCAATATATGCAACAAAAATATTAATCTCTCTCTTTGCTCCTACGGGAAACTCTCTTTTTACAATATCTCCCCAGTCCTTAAATTTATATTCAACATAATTTTTGTTATCTTCATAGGACATAAAAAATCACCCCTATTTATTATTACAAATAAGGGTGATTTTATACTTATTTATCTTAATAAGCCAAAATATACAAGAACAAGTAATCCTAATGCAATTCTATAATAACCGAAAATCTTAAAATTATTCTTTTTAATATAGCTTAAAAGGAACTTAATTGCAAGTACAGACACTATAAATGATACTGCCATACCAAATATAAGCATTATTAATTCATAAAAACTTGGTAAACCAAACTTAAAAAGCTTTAAAAAGCTTGCTCCAAACATTACCGGAATAGCAAGGAAAAATGTAAATTCAGTTGCAACATATCTTGATGTGCCTAAAAGTAAACCACCAATAATTGTTGAACCTGAACGTGATGTACCGGGTACTAATGACAATACCTGAAATAAACCTATTCCAACAGCTGTCTTTAAAGGCAGCTTATCCAGATTTTTACATTTTACACTATCTTTATTACGCTTATTCTCTATTACTATAAAGGCAATACCATATACAATTAAGGCTATGGCAACAACATAAGGATTAAATAAATGCTCATTCATCCAATCGTCAAACAATAAACCTATTACAGCAGCAGGAATGCTGGCAATAATAACCTTTAACCAAAGATTAATTGTATTTGTTTTTTCTGTCTGACTTTTTTGTCTGTCAAAGGGATTAAGTTTATTAAAGTAAATTACAACTACGGCAAGAATAGCACCAAGCTGAATTACCACATCAAACATTTCCATAAAAGCATCAGAGCTTATACGTCCGATTAATTCTTCAATAATAATTAAATGACCTGTACTGCTTATAGGCAGCCATTCAGTTATACCCTCAACAATACCCAAAAGTATAGTTCTTATTAAATCGTGAAAAAAAGTTGATACCATAACACCCTCCTTATTTTGTGTTTATTGTTATTATTCTTTCATCATTGTCCCAGTTTACCTGAACACCCAATGCCTCTGACACAGCTCTTAAAGGTACCATACTTCTGCTGTTAATTATCTGAGGTTCTACATCCATAATTATAGTATCTTTTTGATTAATTAGCAAGACCTTTTCTCCTATTACAAAAGAAATTTCAATATCATCTCTTATTGCCCTGACCTGTTGAGTATCATTATTCCAATCAACCTCAGCACCCAAAGCCTCAAATATTTTTCTGAAAGGCACTAATGTTCTGCTGTTTTGAATAACAGGCTTTTGGTCAAACTCAACAGCCTCACCATCCACATATACTAAAATATCATCTGTAGTATTTTTCAAAGTATCTGTTGCTTCTACGGATATGCTGTTTTCTCCATTGTTTACATTTGTAACTATAGTCTTGAGATAAGATAAATCATTAACAAACTTATATCTGAAATGAATTTCTCCCGATATCTTATCTATAGTTTTATTAAGAGCAATTTGCTCATTTATTGCAGCACCGTTGTACCACGGACTTGAAGATGAAACACCATCACACTTATAATCAGCAAGACCTACATAAAGCTTTGTATCACAATCCTTTAATGTATCTGCCCACCATGTTACAGCTTCCTTATAATCAATAGTTTTGTTGCCTATTTCCCAATAAATCTGAGGTGCTATGTAGTCAATCCAACCTTCCAGTGCCCATTTTCTGGTGTCTGCATAATTTTTATAATATGATTCAGAGCCATATGTATTGCTGCCTAAAGGATTGTTGCTTTTATTTGCCCATACGCCTACAGGACTTATACCAAACTCAACATCATTGTCAAGTTCATTGATTTTATTATGTAACGAATTGACAAGGGTATTTACATTTTCCCTTCGCCAATCCTCTTTATTCATTCCATTACCGTACTTGCTATAGCTTTCAGCATCATCAAAACTGCTTCCCGGATAGAAATAATCATCCAAATGTATTCCGTCAATATCATAGTTTTTGACAATTTCTTCAACACCATTTACAACGAGCTCCTGTACTTCAGGTATTGCAGGGTCAAAATAAAGTTTGCCTTCATACTCCTTTGTCCATTCCGGATGTTGTCTTGCAGGACTTGCGTAAGACAGGCTTTCAACGGAAACGCCTGTTGTATTTGTAACTCTGTAAGGATTTATCCATGCGTGAAGTTTAATATTCTTATTATGAGCTTGTTCTATCCAATATTCAAGAGGGTCAAAGCTATTGTCAGGTGCTGTTCCCTGTGACCCTGTAAGTCTTTGACTCCACGGATAAATATCAGATTTATAAAAAGCATCCGCCTCAGGTCTTACCTGAAAAAATATATCTGTAATACCCATATCAGCACAGTTATTTATAATGGTATCCGCTTCACTCTTTAATATAGACGAATCCGTTGTACCCTTTGAAGGATAGTCCAAATTTAAAGTGGTAGATACCCATATACCTTCCATTCTCCTGCTGTCTGCGGAAACTTTTGTTTCTACATCAGCAGAAGTATTTACACTGTTCAGATTAATAAGCTGAAACAGCAAAACAGCAGAAAGTATTACAGTTAATATGTATTTTTTATTCATTTTCTCCCTCCTTAATAAATTCCAGCCATTTTTTTAATTTTGCTTCCTGACCATTATCGCTAAGTTCATAATATTTTGTACCTACAAGCTCATCGGGTAAATATTGCTGTTTAACATAATGATTAGGATAATCATGTGCATATTTATATCCTATGCCATGTCCCAGCTTAATAGCACCGGGATAATGTTTATCTCTTAAATGATTGGGAACACCGGAGGTCTGAATATTCTTAACATCATCAAAAGCTTTATCAATAGCCATAATAGCAGAATTGCTTTTTGGCGAGCAGGCAACATAAGCTGCTGCCTGGGCAAGATTAATTCTGCATTCGGGCATACCTAAATAATCAACAGCCTGTGCTGCGGCATTTGCAACAATCAAAGCCATTGGATTGGCATTTCCCACATCTTCCGATGCGCAAATTACTATTCTTCTTGCTACAAATCTTGGGTCTTCACCTGCATAAAGCATTTTAGCAAGATAATATACAGCTGCATCAGAGTCAGAACCTCTCATACTTTTAATAAAGGCGGATATTGTATCGTAATGATTGTCACCGTCTTTATCATAATTTAAGGCTCTTTTTTGTATACATTGCTGTGCAGTTTCAATGTCAATATGTATTTTATTATCATTATTTCTTTCAGTTGTAAGCACAGCAAGTTCAATGGCATTTAAGGCAACTCTTGCATCACCGTTTGCTGTATTTGAAAGAAAATCAAGAGCATCCTCATCAATTACGGCATTATAAATACCTAAGCCCTTTTCTTTATTATTTAAGGCATTTAATATTATTGACTTAATATTATCAATACTTAAATGCTTAAGCTCAAAAACTATACTTCTTGATACAAGAGCCTTATTTACCTCAAAATAAGGATTTTCCGTTGTAGCACCAATTAAAATAAGAGTTCCGTCCTCTACAAAAGGTAAAAGAGTATCCTGTTGAGTCTTGTTAAACCTATGAATCTCATCTATAAAAAGTATTGTCTTTTTTCCATAGCCGCCAAGTAATGTTTTTGCTTTTTCCACCGTATCGGTAATATCCTTTTTACCTGCTGTTGTTGCATTAATTTGCATAAACTCGCTTTTTGTACTGTTGGCAATAACCTTTGCCAGAGTGGTCTTACCTGTACCCGGAGGACCGTAAAGTATAATTGATGACAGCTTATCAGCTTTTATTGCTCTGTACAACAATGTATTTTTGCCAACAATATGCTCCTGTCCCACAAACTCCTCCAATGTTTGCGGTCTGAGCCTTGCTGCAAGAGGACTTTCTTTTTTTAAATTGTTTTCTGATTGATATTCAAATAAATCCATGTCTAATCACATATCCTATAATTAATGAACATAATTTTAAGCTACAAACTTTTTATTACATTTATTAATAATAATATATTTTTTATAAAAAATCAAGCAAAGTATAAGAGGTTAAAAAAATATTAAGTTTTTAGCAATGTTAAATATTAAACAAATACGCCCCTCTTTAAATCGGTCCTTTGAACATTAAAATAAAGTCAACTGGTCAGTTTCCCTCATATTACCAAGAACACCTGCATCTCTCAGCATCTGTATATTGCTTTGTCCAAGCCCTGTCCTTTTTTGAAGCTCTTCTATTGTTTCAAAATTGCCGTTTTCCCTTGCCTTTACAAGAGATTCTGCAGCAGTAACACCAAATCCCGATATTGTACAAAAAGGCGGAAGAATATGCTTACCGTCTTCCTTTTCAACTACTTTAAACTTTGTGGTTCCTGATTCATATAAATCTATAGGTGAAAACTTTATGCCTCTTGCATAAAGCTCAATTACAAGCTTAAGCATATCGGCAGTTGTTTTATCCTTAGCACTGGCTTCCTTTCCCATAGCCATAATGCTGTCATAGGTTTCTCTTGCCTTCTTTTCACCAAAACACATTACTTGATAATCAAAATCGTCATATTTTACCGAAAAAGTTGCAGCATAAAAGGCTTCAGGATAATTAATCTTAAAATAACCTATTCTAAATGTATTGGTACAATAAGCTACGGCATGTCCCTTAGGGAACATATACTTTATCTTTTTACAGCTTCCAATATACCAATCAGGAACATTATGCTCACGCATAAGAGCCTCCTCATCAGGTGTAAGTCCCTTGCCTTTTCTTACATGCTCCATTATTGAAAAGGCATCCTTATTGGGCACATCGTGAAGCTGAAGATATACCATAATATCATCTCTTGTAGGTATAACTTCATTAAGTGTACATGTACCGTTTGCAATAAGCTCCTGTGCATTGCCGTTCCAAACATCCGTACCATGAGAAAGTCCTGAAATTTTTACAAGACCTGAAAAAGACTGAGGCTGAGTTTCAACTAACATACCTATAACAAAAGGTGTGCCAAATTCAGGCAAGCCTAAAGAACCTGTTGGACAGCCGTTAATATCTTCAGGGGCTAAGCCAAGAGCTTTAGGGCTTGTAAAAAGTGACATTGTTTCCTTATCGTTCATTGGAACTTTTAACGGATCAAATCCTGTAATATCCTGAAACATTCTAAGTATTGTAGGTACATCATGACCCAGCATATCAAGCTTTAACAAGCAGCTGTCAATGGAGTGATAATCAAAATGTGTAGTTTTTACACCTGACTCAGCCTTGTTTGCCGGGTGCTGTACAGGGCAAAATTCATAAATATCCGTATAATCAGGCACAACAACAAGACCGCCGGGATGCTGTCCCGTAGACCTCTTTACGCCTACACAGCCATTTACAAGGCGGCGCTTTTCTGCACCCTTCATATTTATTCCCTTTTGCTCGCAGTATTTCAATACATAGCCGAATACGGTTTTATCCTGCAATGTAGCTATTGTTCCGGCTTTAAATACGTGCCCTTCACCAAAAAGTTCCTCGCAGTATCTGTGGGCTCTTGTCTGATCCTCTCCCGAAAAATTAAGGTCAATATCAGGCTCTTTGTCACCATTAAAGCCCAAAAATGTTTCAAAAGGTATTGCCTGTCCGTCCTTATCCATTTCCGCACCGCAATGAGGACATTTTTTATCGGGAAGGTCAAAGCCTGAATTACCTGCAACCTTCTTAACCTCATCTGACGTAAAATCAGAATATTTACAGTTAGGACATACATAATGGGGATCAAGAGGATTAACCTCCGTTATGCCTGCCATTGTTGCAGCAAAAGAGCTTCCTACAGAACCTCTTGAACCTACAATATAACCGTGGGCGTTTGAATCCCACACAAGCTTTTGAGCAATTATATAAAGTACGGCATATCCGTTGCCTATAATTGAGTCAAGCTCCTTATCAAGTCTTTCCTCTATATTTTTAGGCAAAGGATCACCATATATGGATTTAGCCTTTGATGTTGTTATCTCTCTTAATTCTTCATCTGAACCTTCAATAATAGGAGGACACTTTCTGTTAGGTACGGCAAATATACCGTCATCAATCATATCAGCCACAAGATTTGTATTTGTAACAACAATTTCATAAGCTTTTTCAGGCTCAAGATAATTAAATTCCTCAAGCATTTCATTGGTTGTTCTGAAATAAAGAGGTGCCTGTACTTCAACATCCTCAAGTTTAAATCCCTCACCTATTTGTACTATTCTTCTGTAATCAGCACATTCAGGGTCTATAAAATGGACATCACCTGTTGCTGCAACTGGCTTGTTATATTTTTCACCCAGCTCAATAATTCTCTTGTTAAGCCTTATAAGGTCATCCCAATCTTTAACTGTTTTGCTGTTTTTCTTTGTATTGCCAATCATATACCGGTTATTGCCTAAAGGCTGTACTTCAAGGTAATCATAAAAATCTACAATTTCCCTTAAATCCTCATCAGGCAAATCATTATATACGGCTTCATATAAATCACCTGCTTCACAGGCAGATCCCAATATAAAATTATCCCTGTATTTCATAATTTCAGACTTAGGAAAATGAGGTCTGCCGCCTCTTACGCCAAAATACTTTATATGAGCATCAGACACAAGCTGATAAAGATTTTTAACACCTGCCTGATTTTTAGCAAATATAATTATGTGATACCTTTTTCTTATTTTAGATTTATCAATATTTTTTGCACCTAATTCATTTAGTCCGTCAACTGTAGTTTCACCCAAATTCTTAAGCATTTCAATAAATTTAATAAAACACTCTGCTGTAGCCTCTGCATCATCAACAGCCCTGTGGTGATTTTCAAGAGAAACTCCAAGCTCATTGCATATTGTATCAAGCTTAAAATTATTAAGTTTTGGAAGAAGTGTTTTTCCAAGTTCAACAGTATCGATTATTGTGTTGTCAAGTGTTATTCCTTTTCCTTTTGCAAACCTTTTTACAAATGCCGTATCAAATCCTGCATTATGTGCAACAAGCACATTGTCACCTATAAACTCCATAAATTCAGGCAAAATTTCTTCTTCAGTAGCAGCGTTTTCCACCATATCGTCATAAATACCGGTAAGTTTAGATATTTTTTCTGAAATATGTTCTTTTGGATTTACAAATGTTGAGTATCTGTCAACAATTTCACCATTGCATACCTTTACTGCACCAATTTCAATTATTTTATCGGTATTGGTATTTAAGCCTGTTGTTTCAAGGTCAAACACAACAAAAGTACTGTCAAGCCCCTGTCCTTTAGGCTGTTTAACAACAGCACCCATATCATTTACCATATAACCTTCACAGCCGTATAATATTTTTATATCGTTTTTTTCCGCTGCGTGCATAGCCTCGGGATAAGCCTGTACAACACCGTGGTCCGTTATTGCTATAGCCTTATGCCCCCACTTAACTGCCCTGTTTATATACTCAGTTGCAGTTGTAATGCCGTCCATCATACTCATATTGGTGTGTAAATGAAGCTCAACTCTCTTTTCCTCTGCATCGTCCATTTTCATAGGCGGAGCTGATGCTGGATTAATCAAATTAATAATTAAAACCTGTTCATTATTTTCAAACTTATCATAGTCAATATTTCCCTGCACTTTAGCATAACTGCCCTTTTTAAGCAGCCCTTTAAAACTTTCCTTATAATCCTCAGGAGAGCAGAAAAGTTTAAGAGGTACGCAGTCTGTACCGTCATAAATATCTGTTTTAACTATATATCCGCCTTTTCTTGTTTCTGTAATTTCAACTTCAGAATATATTTTTCCCTCAATAGTAACTGCGCCGTTTTGAGCACAAGCCTGTTTAATTGTAATTGGAGCATCTTTAATTTCTTCGGTTTTGGGTGTACCTGTTTTAACTCTTCTTTTAAATTTACCATCACTGACAACAGGAGCAACCTTAACATTATTTCCATTGCTATTTTGAGAAGTTTCAGCCGTGATAATATTATCAACATAAGCCTTGGCTCTTTCTTCTTTTAATTTATTATATTTTTCCAGTTCGTTGTCATTTAATGGTCTGTCAACAAACTTAACCCTATAATCAAGTTTAAGTCTTTCACTTAAAGCATTTTCAATTATATGATTAATACCCAAAATTTCAAATGTTTTATATGTATTATTTTCAACCTCAATAATAAGACTGTTATCATTAATATGCCACTTAGCTCTGTTAAACACAGGAGAACAGCATATGCTCTTTTTATAGACAAGTTCAGAAAGTTTACTCCAATACTTTTCTATTTTTTCCTTTGGAGATAAATTTTCCATAGGATAACATATTGATGCATTAACCTGACTTACTCCGGGAAATGATTCTATAATGTCCTTTTTCAAATCTTCAAGGCAACTTTCATCAACAAATTTATCTGACTGAAGAGAAACCTCCATAGTCTTAGTTTGAAACCACACCTTTACATTTGAAACTATGGCATTTTTTAAATTACTTTTTACATTTGCAGATAAATGTATTCTTCCAAATACATCTTCAAACAAAGCATTTTCCATATACTTCACCCAATTCTAGAGTTTCTCTATTTCCTCCATGAGTGCATCAAGTAATTCATCCTCAGGAAGTTTTTTGAGAATTTCTCCCTTTTTAAATATTAAACCGTATCCCTTGCCGCCTGCTACACCAATATCAGCCTCTCTTGCCTCTCCGGGGCCATTTACGGCACAGCCCATTACTGCAACCTTTATGTCTTTATCAATGTTTTTGCACCTTTCCTCAACCTTATTTGCAAGACCTATTAAATCAATACAGGTTCTTCCACAGGTAGGACAGGATACAAACTCTATACCAAATTTTCTTAACCCTAAATCCTTTAATATAGCCTTTGCCACTCTTATCTCATCAACACAGTCACCTGTAAGAGATACTCTTATTGTGTCGCCAATACCCATAGCAAGTATAGCACCAATACCAACAGCAGATTTAATAGTACCTGACCATGCTGTACCTGATTCGGTTATACCTAAATGAATAGGATAATCTACTTCTTTAGATAACAAACTATAAGTTTTAAGAGAAAAAGGAACATTAGATGCCTTAATTGAAATAACTATATCATAAAAATCAAGTTTTTCCAAAATCCTAACGTGTCTTAAAGCACTTTCAACAAGTCCCTCAGGTGTAACCTCACCATACTTTTCAAGAATTTCCTTTTCAAGCGAACCTGAATTTACACCAATTCTAATTGGAATATTCTTAGCCTTAGCCGCCTCTACAACAGCCTTAACTCTGTCCTCACCGCCAATATTGCCCGGGTTAATTCTTAGTTTATCAACACCGTTTTCAATAGCCTTTAAAGCCAATCTGTAATCAAAATGAATATCAGCTACCAAAGGAATATGAATTCTTTTTTTAATCTCAGCTATAGCCTTAGCAGCCTCCATATCAGGCACGGCTACTCTTATAATTTCACAGCCTGCTTCCTCAAGCTCAAGTATCTGCTTAACCGTTGCTTCAACATCAGATGTTTTTGTATTACACATGGACTGAATGGCAACAGGATTGTCACCGCCAATAAGTACATCACCAATTTTAACAACTTTCGTTTTTCTTCTTTTGATAAAATCCATAATATTTCTCCTTTACAACAGCTTTAACACATCGTTGAATGCAATATATACTCCCAATGCCATTAAAAGAGCAAAACCTATAAAATGAATAAATCCCTCTATATTTTCAGGCACTTTACGCCTTGTTATAAGCTCAATAAAACCTATAACTATTCTGCCGCCGTCAAGAGCAGGCAATGGAAATAAATTAAGTACTCCTAAATTTGCACTTAGCAGCACAGTCAATTCACACATCGATAAAACAACGGCAGCCATACCAACTTTAACTGTTTCGGTATATACTTCACCTACTGCCGATGTTACACCTATAGGACCGGACATATCCGTTACAGCCACTTTTGCCGTAATAAGTCTTACAAAGCTTATTACAGTCGCCTTAATTAGAAATATAACTGACCAAAAAGCACCCACAATATATTCCCAAAACTCTCCTTTAACTATATCACCATAATCTTTATGGAATATATTAATATATGGTGCTTTCACTGCTAATCCAATACCATACACATAACGTTCATCGGTTTTAGTTGGCGTAATTGTATAATTAATCTTTTCGCCATTCCTTTTTACAACTATTTCATCAGGTACATCACTATTATTTTTAAAAAACTCAATTTCCTGACTACTATGAACACTATGTCCGTTTACTTCTGCAATTCTGTCACCAACTTCAAGCCCAATTTCAGCCGCAGGAGATCCTTCATTAACATTTGTAATGCTTGTATTGGAAACAGGTGAGCATAAACTGATACCAATCATAAGCACAAAAGCAAGTACAAAATTCATAAAAGGTCCTGCAAGACAAATAAGAATTTTTTGTATAGGAGTAGTGTCGTTAAAAGAAATTACATCAGTTCTGTCCTCGACCTCTTCTTCCATTCTGCAAAAACCGCCTAAAGGAAGAAGCCTTAAATTATAAGTAGTATCACCCTTCTTAAAACCCCATATTTTAGGACCCATACCAACAGCAAACTCCGATACAAGCACCTTAAACCTTTTAGCCACAATCATATGACCTGCCTCGTGAATTACAACTATAACCGTAAAAATCAATAAAGTTAATATAACAGACAATTATTTCACCTCTAAAGTTTTTGTATACTCTCTTGCCCATGCATCAGCTTCAAGGACATCATCAAGAGTATAGTTATACTTAACAGTATATGCATTCATTGCCATTTCTATTAGTTTTGGAATATCCGTAAAACCAATTTCCCTGTTTATAAATCTGCCAACGGCAATTTCATTTGCCCCATTTAAAACAGTAGGCATAGTTCCACCTGTCTTAATCGCCCTGTAAGCCAGCCCTAAGCAAGGAAATTTGTCAATTTTAGGCTTTTCAAATGTTAAATTACTGTGTTCAAAGAAATTAATCTTAGGAAATGAGTTTTTAACTCTATTTGGATAGGTCAATGCATATTGAATAGGAACTTTCATATCAGGAAGTCCAAGCTGTGCAATTACAGCACCGTCCTCATAACCTACCATTGAATGAATAATGCTTTGAGGATGAACAAGAACCTCAATTTGTTCAAGGTCAACATTAAAAAGCCATTTAGCTTCAATTACCTCTAACCCCTTGTTCATAAGTGTAGCAGAGTCAATGGTAATCTTTTTACCCATATCCCAGTTAGGATGCTTTAAAGCATCATCAACCGTTACTTTTGATACATCATCCCAATTCCTGAAAGGTCCCCCCGATGCAGTTAAGAATATTTTATCGATTTTGTTGCATTCATTGCCCTGTAATGACTGGAAAATTGCAGAATGCTCGCTATCAACAGGATACATTTTAACATTGTTTTCCTTTAAAAGTTTCATTACAAGCTCACCTGATGTAACAAGAGTTTCCTTGTTTGCAAGAGCAATATTCTTCTTTGCTTTAATTGCTGAAACTGTAGGAACAAGGCCAATATTGCCGACTACGGAATTTACTACTGTGTCGGTGTCCTCATAGGCTGCAACCGCAATAAGTCCCTCCATACCTGTTGTTACCTTAACATCAATATCAGCAATTCTCTTTTTTAATTCCAAAGCCTTCTCACTGTTCATTACACAAACAAGCTCAGGCTTAAACTCTCTTATCTGTTTTTCAAATAAATCTATTCTTGTATTAGTGCTCATAGCCTTAACATTGATGCCGCCAATATCTCTTATTACATCAAGAGTTTGAGTACCAATAGAGCCTGTAGAGCCTAATATCGCAATATTTTCCGTCAATTTTCACACCTCTTTACTGTAATGCCAACCAAAATTCAATAATTATATATACATAAGGCAACGTAAATAAAACAGAGTCAAATCTATCTAGTACACCACCATGTCCAGGCATTAAATTACCATAATCCTTTATTCCTACATATCTTTTAATACTTGATGCAGCCAAATCGCCAAACTGTGCAAGTACAGAACCAATACCACCTATTATAATACCAAAAAACAATGTAAAGGCTGATAAGCTTTTGCTAATGCATATCATATATAGAGTAGTAAATATAGCTACACACACAATACCGCCTATTGCACCTTCAACAGATTTTTTAGGACTTAATTCAGGTGTAAGCTTGTGCTTACCAAATTTTGAACCTATAAAATAGGCACCTGTATCACCAACAAAGGCAAATATAAATGGCAGCCACGCAAGATATAGAGCAGTAGCTCTTATTGAACAAATAAGACTAAGGAGCACACCTAAATAGAAAAATCCAAATAATGTAACAGAACCATCATTGATATTGTTAGTCTTATGACATACAACAAGTATAAATAATATTATTATTGTTGCAATCGAAAGTACTGCTGTTATCATAGTGGTATCAACCTGCTTAAACCAGCTTACAAAATAAAAAAGCTCCAATAAAAACCCAACTAAATGCACAGCCTTAATTCTGCCTGAAACAGCTTTATAAAGCTCATACATACCGATTAATGAAAGTACAAGCACTGCACACTTTAAAGGCACACCACCAACTATAATAAAAAACAAAAGCAAAGGTATCGCAACCACTGCTGATATAATTCTAACTAACATTACTTTTTCTCCTCATTTCTTCCCCCAAAACGTCTGTCCCTTGACTGATAGCTTGCTATAGCTTCTTTAAAATCATCAATATTAAAGTCAGGCCACAGCTTATTAGTAATATAATATTCAGAATAAGCACCCTGCCACATAAGGAAATTGCTTGTTCTAAGCTCACCGCTTGTTCTTATAATAAGCTCAGGATCAGGAGTCCCTGCACTGTCAAGGTGATTTGATATAAGCTCCTCTGTTATATCAGAAGGCTCAAGTTTACCTTCCTTAACCTCCTGTGTTATCTTTTGAACAGCTCTTTTTAATTCATCTCTTCCGCCATAATTCATAGCAATAGTTAAATGAATACCTTTTTTATTTTTTGAAACCTCTTTCAGCTCCGCAATATCCTTTTGCAAATCAGGTGCAAGAGCAGAAAGATCTCCTATTGAATCTACTCTGAAATCACTGTTAGCATAATCTCTAAAATATTTATTTATGTATTCTCTTAAAATACCCATAATACCCTTTACTTCTTCTTCTGTTCGCTTCCAGTTTTCAGTAGAAAAGGCATATACGGTTATATGTTCAACACCAAGCCCTTTGGCACTGTTTAAAAGATTATCAAGAGCAATAGCTCCCTGTCTGTGTCCCATAACACGTGGGAGAAATCTTTTTTTTGCCCAACGTCCGTTGCCGTCCATTATTATACCTATGTGCTTAGGCACCTCTTTTACAGCCATAATTTTACCTCATTTCCATACTAAATAAGGCTGTCAAAAATGTATAAAACACTCCGGACAGCCTTAGGTATTAAATTAAAAATTAAATTGACATAACCTCTTTACACTTAGCATCAACTGCCTTGTCAACATATTCAATATTCTTATCGGTAATCTTCTGAATTTCAGTTTCAAGATCCTTCTTTTCATCTTCGGTAATATCACCGTTCTTTTCAAGTTTCTTAGCTGTGTCCATAGCATCTCTTCTTACATTTCTGATAGCTACTTTACATTCCTCACCAAGTTTCTTAACATCCTTAGTTAAAGACTTTCTTCTTTCTTCATCAAGTTCAGGGAAAACAAGTCTTATAACCTTTCCGTCACTGTTAGGATTAATACCTATATCAGCCGCATTAATACCTCTCTCAATAGCCTTAATAGTGCTTGCGTCAAAAGGCTGAACAACAATTACTCTAGCCTCAGGAATAGAAATATTTGCTACCTGATTAAGTGGCATTTCCATACCATAAGCCTCAACCATAACCTTATCCAATACATGAGCATTGGCTCTGCCTGCTCTTATACCCAAAAGAGAATTCTTTAAATTGTTAAGAGACTTTCCCATCTTTTCCTCAAAAACCTTAGTATGTTCTGACATAATATACCTCCAAAATTAAAATTTATTTATACGGTAACAACTGTACCGATTTTTTCACCCTTAGCCGCCTTAACAATACCATTATCTTCGGCTAAACCAAAAATAACAACAGGAATTTTGTTTTCATAGCAAAGACTTGCAGCCGTAATATCTATAACCTTTAAATTCTTTTCAACTATATCCTTACAAGGAATTTCATCAAATTTCTTTGCATATGGATTAGTTGCAGGGTCACTGTCATAAACACCGTCAATAGCCTTGGCAAATAATATGGCATCTGCACCAATTTCACAGGAACTTAATGCTGTAACGGTATCGGTTGAAAAGAACGGACGTCCTATACCTGCCGCAAAAATAACCACCTTACCTTCATCAAGAAGTTTGTTCGCTAAGTCAGCAGAATATTCGGTAGTCATAGTACCGATTTTAATTGGTGTCATAACAACAGCCTCTATACCCTTTTGTCTGAAACAATCGGATACATATATTGCATTCATAACGGTAGCAAGCATACCAATCTGGTCAGCCTTTACTCTCTCCATATCAGGGTTAGCACTTCTGCCTCTCCAGAAATTGCCGCCTCCTATTACAAGTGCCGTCTTTGTACCCATTGTTATAATCTGCTTAATTTGCTCAATAATAGAAAAAATTGTATCATTATCAAAGCTTTTGCCTGTATCTCCTGCAAGAGCTTCTCCGCTAAGTTTTAAAACAACCTTGTTATACATAATCTCTGCGCTCCTTCCTATTCAACAACCTAATTGTAACATATATTTCTCTTTTTGGCTATACTAATTTATCAAAATTTGAAAAAAAATAAATATATCTTTTCATTATGCTCAAAATAAAAGAGCCGGTAAGTATTTACCTACCAGCTACAAAAGTTTAATACAAAAGAGGAATAGTTTTTAAATTATTTGATTTTGCATAATTAACAACACCATTAACGTTTTTATCAAACAACAATGTATAACTGCTATCCATTATTAATTTTTGTGAAAATATAGTTGACATAAAATCACTGTTGCTGTAAATATTGTTTAATGTCATTGTACCGTCTGCCGCATTAAATACAGAATACCACTTATTTCTAATCTCACTATCAAAATTCAATTCATACTCTTTGCTGGGTATAACAACAAACACTTGAATATTTTTATTTGCTTTTTTATCTCAATTAACACTTCGGCTGCAAGTAATGCAACAGTATCACCACAAACACAAAAAATTTTTCTGTACCGCAACAATTAAGCTGTTCAATTTTTGCTTTAATTTTGGCTTTAAATATATCGTATTCTTTCTTTACTTCATTTAGTTTAAATACACAAACTATTGCACAATATTTATTAACCATATTTGCCCTCCTTATATATTTATTGTATATTTTACAATAAATATTGTATTACACAAAATTCAAAAAGTCAATATATTTTGTTACAATTAATTGGAAAGTTGGTGAACTATGAAAGAAAAATATTTTGATAAATATAGGAAATTGGGATTAAAAATCAGCTATTACAGAAAGCTCAAAGGACTAACTCAAGAACAGTTATCAGAAAAAATTGATAAAAATACGTCTTTTATTGGTTCTGTCGAAGCGCCTAATATTAATAGAACAATATCCCTTGATACACTTTATGATATTGCAACTGCTCTTGACGTTGAACCCTATAAATTTCTAACTGATGATTAAAAAGCGTAAGCCTTGTTTATTAATATAACTTACGCTTTTATATTCTTACAATATAATAGTAAAATTATACATTATTGCTTAGCATAATTTAATAGATTTTTATTTACTCAATCCCCTTAACCTCATATCCTGCATCAATTACAGCCTTAGTCAAAACAGCATTATCCACGTCACCTGTAACAGTTGCACACTTGTCATCAAGAGATACATTTACCTCACCAACACCGTCAATAGCCTTTAAAGCCTTTTCAACGTGTCCTACGCAATGCATACACATCATACCTTCAATATTAATTTTCTTCATTTTCTTTTCCTCCTTAATAATTTTGGATTTTATTTTTTTGTCCCTTGCGGAACTGTGAATTTTAAATAAATTAAGCCTTAAAGCATTTGTTACTACACAAAAACTTGATAAACTCATTGCGGCAGCACCAAACATAGGATTTAACTTCCATCCAAATATTGAAATAAACACACCTGCCGCCAAAGGAATACCTATTACATTATATATAAATGCCCAGAAAAGATTTTCGTGTATATTCTTTAATGTTGCCCTGCTTAGTCTTATTGCAGCAGGCACATCACTTAAATGACTTTTCATTAGAACAATATCAGCCGCATCTATTGCAATATCGACTCCAGCTCCTATTGCAATACCTATATCCGCCCTTGTTAATGCAGGTGCGTCATTTATTCCGTCACCAACCATAGCAACCTTACCCTTTTCCTTTAAAGAACGAATAACACTTTCCTTGCCGTCAGGAAGTACTCCTGCAATTATTTCATCAACACCTGCCTGCTTGCCGATAGCATTTGCTGTTCTTTCATTATCTCCCGTAAGCATAACTACATTTATACCCATATTCTGCAGTTCCCTGATTGCCTTTGGACTGTCTTCTTTAATTGTATCGGCTACAGCAATGATGCCAATTAATTTTTTATTCTTACAGAAAAACAGTGGAGTTTTGCCCTCCATAGCCAATTTTTCGGATTTTGACTTGACATCTTCAGATATATCTGCCTGACCCTCTGCAAATTTCAAATTGCCCCCTGTTAATACAGCACCGTCTAATACAGCACTTAAACCGTTTCCCGGTAAAGCCTTAAAGTCCGTAACTTCATTTGCTTTAAGTCCCATATTTTCCGCCTTTTCCAATATTGCTTTTGCAAGAGGGTGCTCGCTCT